>DATMES010000042.1 GCA_035556555.1 Frankiaceae bacterium | reverse complement strand
GGCGCCGGCCTCGCGCTGCGAGCGGGCGAGGTGCACGCCCTGATCGGCCCGAACGGCTCCGGCAAGACGACGCTGCTGCGCGTCCTCGCCGGCGCCGTCGCGCCCGACGCGGGGCGCATCGTCGCGAACGGCCGCGACGTGACCGAGCTCGGCCAGCCCGCGCGGGTGCGCGCGGGGGTGGCGAGGACGTTCCAGGACACGGTGCTGTTCCCCGAGCTGACGGTGCGCCAGCACGCCGAGGTCGGCAGCCGCGCGCTGGTGCCGGCGGGGACGTGGCGGCCACTGCTCGGCGTGCCGTCGGCGCGCCGCGACTGGATGACCGTCCGCGCGCTGGCGAGCGAGCACCTCGCGGACCTCGACCCGGACGCGCTGCCGAGCGCGCTGCCGTACGGCGAGCAGCGCATCCTCCAGGTCCTCCGCGCGGCCGCGACGGGCGCCGCCTGCCTGCTGCTCGACGAGCCCGCGGCGGGCATGTCGGCGGCGGAGACGGCGCGGCTGGCGGCGTTGCTCCGCGACCTCGCGGGGAACGGTCACGCCGTGCTGGTCGTCGAGCACAACGTGCGCTTCGTCGCCGCGGTCGCGGACACTGCCACCGTGCTCGCGTCGGGCCGCGTGCTCGCGCAGGGCACGGTGGACGAGGTGCGCGCGGACCCCGCCGTGCGCGAGGCGTACCTGGGGAGGTCGGCGTGAGGCGCGCGGTGCGGACGCTCGCTCTTCGTGATCTTGGCGACGTTCCTGCCGGCCGGGCGTCACAGACGTTGCCAAGATCACGAAGTTCGCGGCGGCGGTCGCTCCGCCCGCTGCTCGCGGTCCTCGCGCTGCTGCTCACGGCCTGCGACCCCGGCGGACGGAGTCCCGGGGCCGAGGTGCCGATCGTCGTCAGCGCGCCGCTCTCGTCGTCGCCGTGGGTCGCGAAGTCCGTCGTCAACGGCGCCAGGCTCGCCGTCGAGGAGCTCAACGCCCAGGGCCCGCGCCGCTTCAAGCTGGTCGAGCTCGACCACGGCGACGACGTCCAGCGCGCGCTCGCGAACGCCCGCGCCGCCGTCGACCAGGACGCCGCCGCGCTCGTCACGGACGGCGTCGGTGCCGTTGCCGTCGCGGGCGTGGCGGGGCCGGCCGACCTGCCGGTGTTCGTGACGTACGAGGGCGGCGAGGGGCTGGTCGACGAGGACGCGCGGCCGACCCTGTTCCGGATGGCCCCCGCCAACCGCCCGATGACCAACCGCCTCATGGACTACCTCGCGGGCCGCAAGCCGAGGATCGCGCTGCTCACCGACGACACCGGCTACGGCCGCGACGGGCGCGACGACATCAAGCGCTCCATCGAACGCGGCAAGCTCACGCTGACGACGTCGGTCGAGATCGCGACCGGCGCCGACCCCGCGCCGCAGGTGCTCGCCGCGCAGAAGTCCGGAGCCGACACCGTCGTCGTCTGGGCGCGCGCGCCGGTCGTCGCGTCGGTGATCACGGCGATCCGTACGCGCGGCTGGCAGGTCCCGATCTTCACCGGCCCGACCGCCGAGGACCCGCTGGTACGCCAGCAGCTCGCGCAGCACCCGGAGTGGCTCGACGGCACGGAGTTCGTGTCGTTCCGGATCACGGCGGAGATCGGGCCGGAGCCGTTCAGGAAGTTCCGGGCGGCGTACGAGAAGAAGTTCGGTCCCGACAGGATCGGCGTCGGCGACGTCGTGCAGCCGCCCGACTGGGCCATGTACTCGTACGACTCGGTCCGCCTGATCGCGGCCGCGCTGGACCTCACCGGGGGCAAGCTCGGGGAGCCGCTGGTCAAGGCGCTGAACGAGGCCGCGGTCACGGGCGCGAACGGCGACGAGCGGTCGTTCCTGCCGCGCAACCACGAGGGTGTGTCGAGCGACGACATGTACATCGCGCGGTTCAGGGACATGCGCTTCGCGCCGGTGAAGGAGGACATCCTCTCCGCGTCCCTCCCGACGGTCCCGCAGTAGCCATGTGCGGCCGCTACAGCGCCTCGCGCCCGCCCGACCTCATGGCGGAGACGTACGCCGCCACCGTCGTCGACGAGCCGCCGCCGCCCTCCTGGAACGTCGCCCCCACCGACCCGTGCAGCGTCGTCGTGGAACGCGGTGAGGGGCGGGAGCTGCGGACGTTGAAGTGGGGCCTCATCCCGTCGTGGGCCGAGGACGACCGCATCGCCTCGAAGCTCATCAACGCCCGCGCCGAGACCGTGGCGTCGAAGCCGGCGTTCCGCTCGGCGCTGGTCAAGCGGCGCTGCCTCGTGCCGGCCGACGGCTGGTACGAGTGGCGCGACAAGCGGCCGCACTTCATCTCGCGTCCCGAGCCCATTGCCTTTGCCGGGCTGTACGAGCGCCGCGGCGAGACGCGGACGTTCACCATCGTCACGACGTCGGCGGCGCGGGACATCGCGTACCTGCACGACCGGATGCCCGTCGTCCTGCCGCCGTCGGTCTGGGACGCGTGGCTCGACCCGGCGCACGACGACGTCGAGGCGCTCGTCGGGCTGCTCGTGCCGCAGGCCGGCTGCACGGCGTACGAGGTGAGCAAGGCCGTCAGCAACGTCCGGTCCAACGGCCCGCAGCTGCTCGACCCGGCGCCTGCCGACGAGGCCACGCTGTTCTAGAGGCGGCGCCAGATCAGCGTCGTGTTCGTGAGGATGCCGAGCAGCGCCAGCGAGGCGAGCGCGATCGGGAAAGCCTTGGGGCGCAGCGGTTCTGCGGCCACCTTCACGATCTCCGGCGGCGCCATCGCGAACGTGAACGTCGTCCGTACCTTCCCTGGCCCGTGGTGGCCGAGGTACGGCGCGTACTCGTCCGCGCGGGCCGCGGCGGAGGCGTTCTCGACCAGCGTCGTCAGGGCGGCCGCCGTCTCGGCGGGGGTCGGGCGCAGACGTGCCCACTGCGCCCACGTCCTGCCGCGCGGCGGCTGCAGCAGGCGGGCGTCGAGCGTCGGGTACGCCGTCAGGTCGACGGTCACGGTGGCGGCCGAGCCGGCGCGTACCGCGAACTCCGCGTCGCCCTGCAGCACCCCGTCGAGCTCGACGCCGCCGGGGACGTGCTTCACGGCCGGCGACTCGGGCGTCACCGCGGCGTGGCCGCCACCCTCGACGCGGATCGTCCCCGTGACGCGGAACGGCACCGTGCTGTTGACCTCGCGGGTCGCGACGCCCGTGGCAGGCACCGACGCGGGGAGGCCGCGCCCGGCCATCGGGGGAGAGGCGGCGGACTTGGCGTCGGCGTGGCGCAGCAGCGCGTCGAGCGGGCCGGCGAGCGCGGCGGGCGACGTCGGCGTACCGGTGGGGATGGTCGTGGGCTTGCTGGTGCGGTTGGAGACCTTGACCGTGAGCTCGCCGGGGCCCGGGAGCGCGCCGCCGGGACCGACGGTGCCGGGACCGTTCCAGGCGAGGGAGATGCCGAGCGGGAGCAGCTCGCGTTCGATGGCGGGGTCGAGGGTGAGGCGGGCGGCGAGCTCCTTGCGCTCGTTGACGAAGCCCTGCCAGATGACGGCCTCGCGCTTGAGGACCGGCGGGTCGGTGTCGTCGAGCGGCTCGGCGTCCTGGGCGGAGGAGCGTTCCCAGACGATGAACTGGCCGGTGCCGTGCAGCACCAGCCGCTGGACCATCGTCACCGCCGCGGGGGCGCCGTCGGGGGCGAGGAGGACCTCGACGCGCTCGGTGTCGTCCACGCGGCCGGGGAGGATCGAGGTGTTGAAGCGCTCCGGACGGTCGGGGAAGGCTTCCCTTACCACGGGGATGGTGCCGGCGGGCTTGGGGAGCGGGAGGTCGGCGGCGTACGCGGCCTGCGGGGCGGCCAGACCCAGCGCGAGGGCGACGGCGCCGAGGGGTCGCATGCTGCAGATCGTACGTTTGGTGTCCGTTTCGGCGGGCAGGGTCGCGCTGACCGCGAAACAAAGGATCTTGTCGGCCCGCTCTCGGACTAGTAGACACAGGCGCAAGCCGCGCCGTACTGCGTCGCGAGCGGGCCGCTCCGCGACCGGAAGGGACGACGTGGACTCAGCCGCTGCCCGGCAGCGCCTCGAAGGGCTCCTCGGTGAGCTCGACTCCTCGACGCGCACCCTGTCGGGCGAGAACGGCGACACCGGGGAGCTGAGTCACATCGACCAGCACCCGGCGGAGGCCGCGTCCGAGCTGACCGAGATGGAACGCGACGAGGCCATGCTCGCGGTCGTCGCGCAGCAGCGCGAGGAGGTCGTGGCGGCCCTCGGGCGGCTCGACGAGGGGACGTACGGCCGCTGCGTCCAGTGCGGCACCGACCTGCCAGAGGAACGGCTCGAAGCGCGTCCAGAAGCGGCGCGTTGTGTCAACTGCCAGCAGGACATGGAGATGGCTCGATGACCCGAACGCTCCGAACGGCCCCTGACGCCGTCCGGCGGGTACGCCGTGACCCGCGCTTCCGCGCGGCGCTGGACTCGCGCATCCCCGAGGCCGAGTGGCGGTCCCGTGGCGAGTGCCTACGGCACGACCCCGAACTCTTCTTCCCGAACGCCGCCGAGGACCCCGTCGACGCGTTGCGCGTCTGCGGGACCTGCACGGTCGTCGGCGCCTGCCTCGCGGCAGCGCTCGACGCCGGCGAGTGCGACGGCGTGTGGGGCGCGACGACACCCGAGGAACGCCGGGCCATGCGCGCGGCGTGGCCGATGGTCGGGCAGCTCTCCGGCTAGCCCACGCGGAGCCTGGATCCGGCGCCGCCGTGAGCCGCGCCGGATGTTACTGGTGAGTACGGACGGCCGAACTCACCGCTTGAGCGTGCCCGCCAGTCCATTCCCACCGGTGAGCCACGCGTCAGGCGGTGCCACGAGCGTTCTTTGCAGCGTGCGCGCCGGGCTCACGCGTGATGATCTTCAAGGAACGACCAGAGGCAACCCGCTGGGCCGGCGAGACCACCATGCGGGTGACCGGGGCGCCCGGTAGTTCGATCATCTCGGCGAGCACGGCGACATCGCCGGTGAGGCGGTCGAGCAGGTCGGGACGCGCATCAAGCACGTTCCCCATCATGGTCAGTCCACGTCACCACGGTGTCAGCGGCGGCGGGCGGCGGCGACGAGGTGGATGCCGGTGGACTCGCCCTGGCGCTCCTTGGCGAGCTTGAGCTCGGTCTGCACGAGGGTGTCGAACGACCCGGCGTTCTGCTCCAGCGCGCGCGACACCGCCTCCTGCGACAGGACGCTGCGCGGGCGCACCCACTCGACGTCGTATCCGAAGTCGCCCAGCACGCTCTCGAGCTCCTCGGGCCAGAAGCAGCGCGAGATGGACCCGTCCTCGTTCTGCACGAGCACGACGTCGGCGGAGGGTACGTCGGCGAGCTCGGCCCAGCGACGCTGCTCCGCGAGGCGCGCGAGCCCGAGGACGAGCGACTCCACGCACAGGAACAGCCGCCCTCCGGGCTTCAGCACCCGGTGCAGCTGCGCGAACGTGTTCTCCGCGGCGAGGTGCTCGGACAGCGCGCCGTTCTCGGCGAGGATCGCGTCGACGCTCTCGTCGCGCAGCCACGCCAGGTCGAACGCGTCCGCGACGACCTGCAGCCCCTTGTCCAGCAGCGTGCAGTCGGGCAGCTCGGCGAGGTGGACGACCGTGTGGCCGGCAGCCGCGGCGATGCCGGCGTAGCGCGCGTCGGCACCGGAGAGGTCGAGGACGACGCCGGTCTCTGTGGGCAGCCACTCGCGGACCTGCGCCTCGGCGACGGCGTCGTAGAACCGCCAGTAGCCGGGGTGCGCGGGAGCCTCGGGCGACGTACGCCCGGAGCGCGACGCGGGCGTACCCAGACCTGAGCTCACGCCGGGGCCTTTACCCTGTCCCACGATCATGCGAAACACCGGCACCTTCACCCTCGCGACACCGCGCGGTGACGCGCGGGTCAGTGTCGATTCGCCACCCGGTCAGACGAACGGCGTCGCGATCCTGTTCCACGGCGCGGGCGGGACCATGAACGCCCCCGTCCTCGTCGCGGCGCGCGACGCGCTGCTCGGCATCGGCTGGCGCGTGGTCCGTCTCGACCAGCCGTACGTCGTCGCCGGCCGCCGCGCACCCGCCCCCGCCGCGCACCTCGACGAGGTCGCGCTGCTGACGGTGGAGGAGGTTCGCGGCGAGGGGGAGCCGCTCCTGCTGGCGGGCAAGAGCAGCGGCGCACGTGTCACCTGCCGGACAGCCCGCGCGGCGGGGGCGCTGGGCTGCGTGGCGTACGGCTTCCCGCTCCATCCCCCAGGCCGCCCCGAGAAGACGCGCGCCCCCGAGCTGAACGCCGCCGGCGTGCCCGTGCTCGTCTGCCAGGGCGTCCGCGACGCGTTCGGGACGCCTGACGACGTGAAGGCCGCCGCGAAACGGGGGGTGAAGGTGTCGGAGGTCCCCGGCGACCACTCGATGCGGACGAAGGCCGCGATCGAGGCGGCGGTCGCGCTGACGGTGCGCTGGGTTCAGGCCAGGACGTAGACGAACGCCGCCACCGACGACGGCACCGTCACCGCGCCGGTCGCGGTCGTGACGGACACCCCGTCCTCCGTCGCGGCGGTGACGGTGAGGGCCGAGCCCGGCATGAGGTCGGAACGTTCGAGCAGCAGCAGGCCGTCGGGGTCGGTCTCGAGCTGCTCGTCGATGCGGCGTACCTCCGTGGCGGCGCCTGCGGCCGCGCTGGCGAGCGGCACGGTCGCGGCGTCGTCCAGCGGCCGCGCGGAGCCGGGGATCGGGTTGCCGTGCGGGCACGTCGCGGGGTCGTCGAGCAGGGCGACGAGGTGGCGTTCGAGGTTGTCGGAGATCGCGTGCTCGAGCCGGCACGCCTCCTCGTGGACCTGGTGCCAGGGGACGTGGAGGACGTCGACGAGGAGGCGTTCGGCGAGGCGGTGGCGGCGGACCATGTCGGTGGCGTACTTGCGGCCGCTCTCGGTCAGCACCATCGCCTTGGAGGACGGCTCGAGCGTCAGGTAGCCCTCGCGCTCCAGCCGCTTCACCGTCTCGGAGACGCTGGGAGCGGAGACGCCGAGACGCTCCACGATGCGCGCGCGCATCGGGACGATGCCGGCCTCTTCGAGCTCGTAGATGGTCTCGAGGTACTCCTCGACGGCCGGATGGAAGTCGCCCATGGTGACGTCAGTCTAGGCGGCGGGAATCGGGGTAGGGCCCTCGGCGTTGCAGGCACCATGCCTCTGGTGCTCGAACGCTGTCGCGTATCGTCTGCGACTCCGGACTGGACACGATGGGAGCGCTGGGTGGCGGAGGAGAGCATCGAGCAGCGCAACGCGCGCTTCGAGGCGACCGCGCTGCCGTTCCTCGACCAGCTGTACTCGGCCGCGCTGCGCATGACGCGCAACCCGTCGGACGCCGAGGACCTGGTGCAGGAGACGTTCGTCAAGGCGTTCGCGGCGTTCCACCAGTTCGAGGAAGGCACCAACCTCAAGGCGTGGCTCTACCGCATCCTCACCAACACGTACATCAACATCTACCGCAAGAAGCAGCGCGAGCCCCAGCAGACCATGACAGACGAGATCGACGACTGGTCGCTCGCCAAGGCCATGGGGCACACGTCGTCCGGCCTCAAGTCCGCCGAGACCGAGGCGCTCGAGCACCTCCCCGACTCGGCCGTCAAGGACGCGCTCGCCGACCTCCCCGAGGACTTCCGCATGGCCGTCTACCTCGCCGACGTCGAGGGGTTCTCGTACAAGGAGATCGCCGAGATCATGGGCACCCCGATCGGCACCGTCATGTCGCGGCTGCACCGCGGCCGGCGGGCGCTGCAGAAGGCGTTGTGGTCGTACGCGACGGAGCGCGGGCTCGTCCCCGCCGCGACGTCCGGCTCCGAGGGAGGTGCGCAGTGACCTGCGGCGACCCGCACGACATGGACTGCGCGGCGGCGATCGAGAAGGTCTACCTGTACCTCGACCGCGAGATGCCCGACGAGGACTGCACCGAGCTCCGCCGCCACATCGAGGACTGCGCTCCCTGTCTCCGTGAGTACGGCCTGGAGCAGCAGTTCAAGGCTCTCGTCGCGCGGTCGTGCGGCTGCGACGAGACGCCCCCGGACCTGCGTTCCAAGCTGCTGGTACGTCTCCGCGAGGTCCGGGTCGAGCTCACGCACATCGAGTACCGGCCGGAGTAGCTCACTCTGTGCCCGGGCGGGGGGCGACACCGCCTCGCTAGGGCTCCTTCGTCGCTTTGGTCGCTCGGCGGCATCGCCCCCGGCCCGGGCCTTGATCCCGCCACCCTCGGTAGGGTCCCCCCATGCGTGTACTCGTGACCGGCGCGGCCGGGTTCATCGGCTCGAACCTCGTCGACCGGCTGCTCGCCGACGGCCACGACGTCGTCGGCATCGACGACATGTCCACCGGCAAGATGGCCAACCTCGCCGGCGCCCGTGACGTCAACAAGGAGCGGCGGGGGGCGTTCTCGTTCGTCCGCATGTCGGTCACGGATCCTGAGCTCGCGGGGGCCGTCGAGAAGGCGCGGCCGGAGGTCATCTGCCATCTCGCCGCGCAGATCGACGTACGACACAGCGTCGCCGACCCCCTCCGCGACGCCACCATCAACGTCCTCGGCACCATCAACGTGCTCTCCGCCGCCGTCGCCGCCAAGGCGCGGAAGGTCGTGTTCACGTCGTCGGGCGGGTCGATCTACGGCACCCAGACGCGGCTGCCCGTCTCGGAGCGCGTGAAGCCCGCGCCGGAGTCGCCGTATGCCGCGTCGAAGGCGTCGGGGGAGCTGTACCTCCACGCGTACGCGACGATGTACGGCCTGGAGTACACCGCCCTCGCACTGGCCAACGTCTACGGCCCGCGGCAAGACCCGCACGGGGAGGCCGGGGTCGTCGCCATCTTCGGGACGGCGCTCATCAAGGGGAAGCCGACGAAGGTGTTCGGGGACGGGGGGAACACGCGGGACTACGTGTTCGTGGACGACGTCGTGGATGCGTTCGTCCGGGCGACGGGTCCTGGCGGCAACGGCCGGCGCCTCAACATCGGCACCAGCGTCCAGACCACCGACCGGGGTCTGCACTCGCTCGTCGCCAAGGCCGTGGGCTCGGCCGACGACCCGGCGTACGCCCCGGCGCGGATCGGCGACGCGCGGTCCAGCGCCCTCGACCCGAGCGCCGCGCGCGCCGCGCTCGGCTGGGAGCCGTGGACCTCGATCGAGGACGGCATCCAGGCCACCGTGGACTGGCTGCGTACGACCCTCTGACCCGCCACCCGGCGGTTACTGGTGAGTAGCGACGTCGTGGCTCACCAGTTCACGCTGGGCGCCGGCCGCGGGTCACCGGTCACGGGCGCGACGCCCGGCAGGTGAGCCGAACCGGGCCGGGCCACGACGAAGCCCCCGCGACCGTGAGGTCGACGGGGGCTCCGGTAGTGCGTCCTACGCGTTGGGGCGCTTGCCGTGGTTGGCCTTGCTCTTGGCCCTCGCCCGCTTCTTGCGCTTCTTCTTCGCCATGCCGCGCATCCTCCCACACTCGGACTTGCGCGTCCTCCGCTCACTTGTTATGTATAGGGACGTAGCAACCAGTACGTGCACGACGGAGGTGTGTGTCATGGCCATCACCCGGTGGGACCCGTTTCCGCAGCTCGCGCGGTTCGACCGCGAGTTCGACGACATGATCCGGCGCGGCTTCGGTACGCAGAGCACGCGCGCGGGCTTCGTACCCCCGGTCGAGGTCCTGCGGCGCGAGAGCGACGTCGTCCTGCGCCTGGAGCTGCCGGGCATGGACGTCGAGCGCGACGTCGAGGTCGAGGTCGACAAGGGCAGGCTCGTCATCAAGGGCGAGCGGCGCGACGAGCGGGCCGAGGAGGGCACCGCGTACCTGCTCCGCGAGCTGCGCTACGGCTCGTTCCGGCGTGAGTTCGCGCTGCCCGAGGGCGTGACGGCGGAGAACGTCGACGCGTCGTACGACTCCGGCATGCTCGAGGTCGTCGTCCGCGACGCGATCCAGCCGGAGCCGCAGCCCCAGCAGGTCAAGATCAACGCGCGCGGCACCAGCCAGGCGATCGAGGCGAGCTAGCCCGCGAGGCGACGGTTCAGGGCGTCGAGGACGGAGCGGGCGACCGCGTCGGCCTCGTCGCCCCGGACCAGCGCCGAGCCGGTCACGATCTGCTCGCCGTCGGGCGTCACGACCTGCACGATGCTCACGGCGACCTCGCGACCGCCGACCTGCGCGATCTGCGCGTACTCGATGTCGCAGGCGCCCAACGGCATCAGGGCCGAGACGGCGTTCAACGTCGCGCGCGCGATGAGCCGCGGCCTGCTCGACGCCGTGGCGGGCGCGGTGGCGGTGCCGTCGTACAGCGTGCCGGCGCTCGCCAGCGTCACGGTCGCGGTGGACTCCAGCCCCGTGGTCTGTGCGGTGATCGTGGCGATGAGGACGCGGTTGGCGGCGACACCCCCCGGCGTGTCGGCGTCGTCGAACTGCACGATCGACACGATGCGGTGGTCGACCTCGAGGTCGTACGTCGCCATCGCCACCGACTGGATGTCGCGCACCAGCTGCTTCGGCGTCTTGTCGCGGGAGGCGAGCACGTGCACCTCGACCGGCTTGGCGTCCGGGCCGGTGACGACGCGGACGGCCTGGACCCCGGGGAGGCGGCCGAGCGTGGCCTCGAGCTCGGGGAGCAGCCGCAGGGTGGTCGTCGGGGGCATGGCGTGTCCTTCGGCGAGTTGGGTGCCCGGGTTCAGCCGAGCTCGGCCAGCCGCGCGGCGACGGTGCGGCGGCGTTCCTCCAAACGACCGTCACCCGGGGGAGGTGACGCGTCGGGCAGGGTGATCGACACGGGCGGCGGCGGTTGTGCCCAGGGCGACTCGCCCGGAGTACGCGGTTCGTGGTCCTTCGCGAGCGCCACGCCCGCCCTGCGCGTGGCCTCGGCGGCGTCGCGCTGCGCGTCGTGGATCGCGCCGAACACCGCGGGCAGCGCCTCGGCGGCGTACTGCTTCACGTTGGCGACGGACTCGCGCTGCCAGAACCGCAGCGCCCGCGCCACGTCCTCGGGCAGCGTCGCGCCGGCGAGCACGGCGTCGAACTCGGCGGTCGCGGGGTCCGCGTACCGCAGCAGGATCTCCCACGCCAGGCCGGCGTCGTTGTGGTCCATGGCCTCACGGTAAGCCCGACCGAGCCTCCACACGGGGAGGCACGATGATGACTAGCCCGAACGGGCGTGTCAGAACGGCGCAGATCGGACACACGCGGGTCATTGACCCCACCCGATCGTCGCGCTTCACTAGATGCGGAGTGTTGCCGAGACAGCACTCAGCGTGTCGTACCACCCGCGGTGGGGGGATCACCGCAACGTTGGACGCGCCGGATCGTTCATGGACCGGGGCGTAGTTCGCGTTGTGCAGACCCTTGACAACTCCAGACTGTGGGACCGGGACCGGCAGTTCCGCGCGTTCTCTCTCCTCTCTACCTAGCGGAGCGGATTCGGCACAGGCTTCTAGCGGAGCCCTGTGACTAATCCAATGAGAGGGGCTGATCGCCCTTATGAAGAAGATCGCTGCTGTGTTCGGTGGCCTCGTGGCACTGTTCGTCTCCGCCGGCGCTGGCTTCGGCTGGAGCTAGCAGGACCTGCCGGTCCCCGTCCCCCAGTCTGGCGCCTGATGCGGAGTCCGATGCGGGAGCTTCCCCCTCGCGCACGTCTATACGTGCTCGTGGTCGTGCTGCTCGCTTTCGGCAGCGCGGGTGTCGCGTCGATGGGCTTCCGCGGGTCGTGGGTGGAGCTCGGCGCGCTCGCGCTCCTCTATGGCCTCGCCACTCATTTCGCGACGCCCATGGGCAAGAACATGGGCGTCTCCGTCGGCTTCATCGTCGCTCTCGCGGCGGCGGCGGTCATCGGCCCCCACGGCGTCGGCCTCATCGGGCTCGCCGGCGCGCTGCACCCGGTGTCGGGCAGCGGTCGGACCGTCAAGCGGTTCTTCAACGCCGCGCAGTTCTCGCTCGCCGCGCTGACCGCGGGCCTCGTGTTCGACGCCCTGCTCGGCGGCGACGGCACGCGGAACATCGCCGAGTCGTCGGTGCCGATGGTGCTGCTCGCCGCGATCGCCGCCAGCCTCGTGTACTACGTCATCAACATCTCGCTGATCGCGGGCATCCTGTCGCTCACGTCCGAACTGTCGCTGGCGCGCGTCTGGGCCGGGAACGTCTCACCGGTCATCGTGGCGTACGTCGGCTACGGCCTTCTCGGGCTGCTCATGGCGCAGCTGTACCAGGAGGTCGGCTTCCTCGCGGCGGTGCTGTTCCTGGCGCCGATGCTGGTGGCGCGGGCGGCGTTCGCCAACTACGCGCAGCTGCGCGAGACGTACGACTCCACGGTGCGCGCGCTCGTCCAGGCGGTCGAGACGAAGGACTACTACACACGCGGCCACTCCGAGCGCGTCTCGCGCGTGACCGAGATGATCGCCCGCGAGTGGGGCATGCGCGAGGACCGCGTCCAGGTCATCCGCATCGCCGGCATGCTGCACGACGTCGGCAAGCTCGGCGTGCCGACGAAGGTGCTGCAGAAGCAGGGCAAGCTGAACCAGCTCGAGTTCGAGGCGATCAAGCTCCACCCGCTGCGCGGCTACGAGATGCTCTGCGAGATCGACTTCCTCACCGAGGCGCTCTCGGGCGTCTACCACCACCACGAGCGCCTCGACGGCCGCGGCTACCCGATGGGCCTGCAGGACGAGGAGATCCCGGAGTTCGCGCGGATCATCATGGTGGCCGACGCGTTCGACTCGATGACGTCCACGCGCTCGTACCGCCTCGCCAAGACCGTCGAGGAGGCGGTCGCGGAGCTACGGCGCTGCGAGCAGGTCCAGTTCGACCCGAAGGTCGTGGACTGTCTCGTCGCCGCGGTCGAGAAGCACGGCTGGGAGCCGCACGCGGAGCCGTTCCACGGCGAGAAGGTCACCAAGGAGGGCCGGCGCATCGACTCGCCGGTGCCGGTCATCTCCACCAAGCAGGGCCTCGTCGCGGTGACGCCGCCGGAGCCCGAGGAGGGGGAGCGCAGTGCCCGGGGGTAACGGCGCGTTCGCCCGCCGCGCGGTCCTCACCGCGGGCCTCGGCATCGGCGTCGCCGGCTTCGCGATGACTGCCGCGAAGGGCGTGCCGCAGCTCCACGTCGCGGTGTCGTTCGCGGTGCTGGTGCTCGTCGGCGAGCTGCTGCGCGTCAACCTCCCCGGCGACCGCGACTCGTCGCCGATCGGCGGCGCGGCGGCACTCGCGTACTCGCTGCTCGTCGCCCTCGACAACGGCACCGACGCCGAGCACGGCGTCTCCACGGTCATCGCGGTGGTGTTCGTCGCGGGCGTCGCGTCGGCGCTGATCCACGAGGCGCTGCAACGCGACGCGCGCACCACCGACCTCGCCCGCCGCATCCTCGCGACGGCGGCCGCGGCGGCGGCGTTCCGGCTGGTGCTCGTCGGCTCCCCGCTGGAGGACGTCGCGGTGGGGCGCAGGGCCGACCAGCCGCTGCTCGCCATGGCCATCGCCGCGCTCGTCGGCATCGCCGTCGACCTCGGTCTCTCCGCGGCGGTGGACTCCGCGCGCAAGCGGGCGCCGTTCGCGCCGATCCTCCGCAACGAGGTCACCGCCCAGGCCCCGCTGTCCATCGCGACCGCCGCGACCGGCATCCTCATGGCGCTGTCCGTCCCCGTCATGGGGTTGTGGGCGCTGCTGGTGTTCTGCGTGCCGCTGCTCGTGACGCAGTTCTCGTTCCGGCGCTTCGCGTCGATCTCGACGACGTACCGGCAGACGATCCGCGCGCTCTCCCGCGTCACCGAGGTCGGCGGCTACGTCGAGCCGGGGCACGCCCGCCGCGTCATGACGCTGTCGGTCGCGGTGGGCCGTGAGTTCGGCCTCACCGACGCCGACCTGCTCGACCTCGAGTACGCCGCGCTGATGCACGACATCGGCCAGCTCTCCCTCGCCGACCCGATCCCGCGCGGCTCCACGCTCACGGTCGCGCCCTCGGAACGACGCCGCATCGCGCAGCTCGGCGCCGAGGTCATCCGCACCACAGGCACCCTCGACCGGGTCGCGCACATCGTGGAGTCACAGGCGTCGCCGTACCGCAAGATGCGCGAGAACGCCGACGTCGACGTGCCGCTCGCGGCCCGCATCGTCAAGGCGTGCAGCGCGTACGACGACCTCGTCTCGACCTCCCGCGAGGCGCGCGGCACGCGGGCGTCGTGGGACGCGCTGGAACGGCTGCGCATGGGGATGGCGTTCGAGTACGACCCCCGCGTCGTCGAGGCGCTGACGCAGGTCCTGCAGAAGGCCGGCGACCTCTAGCCGGCGAGCGCCCCGTCTTGGTGATCTTGGTGATGTTTCGGCCGCTATAGCGACCCGAACATTGCCAAGATCACGAGTTCTGTGCGCGCGTCAGCGGCGGCGTGCCAGCGCTCTCAGCACGTGCGCGTACTGCCGCGCCCTGTGCACCTGGTCGCGCCACCCCGTGCCGGTGACGCGGTGCGCGATCGGCACCGGCACCTCCACGACGCGGAACCCCGCGCGCAGCAGGTCGATCGTCATCGCGGTCTCGACGCCGAAGCCGTACGCCAGCGGCAGCGCCGCCTCGAACGCCTTCCGCGTCAGGCACCGCTGCCCCGACAGCGGCTGGTCTGGCGCCCAGCCGGTCGCGCGGCGGATGCCGTCGCGCGCGAGGCGGACCACGAACCCGTGCCCGCCCGCGCCCGGAGTGCGCGGCAGGTTCGCGATGGCGCAGTCGGCATCGCCGGCCTCGACATGGACGACGAGAGCGGCCGCCGCGGCGGCGGTCTCCCGCAGGTCCGCGTCGAGGAACAGCAGCAGCTCCGCGTCGGGCACGGCGGCCGCGCCGGTCGTCATGGCGGCGGCCTTGCCGCGGTTGCGCGGATGCCGTACGACGGTCGCTCCCGCCGCCCGCGCGACGTCCGCCGTGTCGTCGCGCGAGCCGTCGTCCACGACGACGACGTCACCGATCGTGCGTGCCGCGGTGACGGTCGACGCGATGCGCGCCGCCTCGTCCTTGGCGGGGATGACGACGGCGATCACGCGGGGCGCTCGGTGTACGAGAGCAGCAACGGCACGGCCAGCGCCATGCCGCAGGCCGCGACGACGAGGCCGGTGTCGTTGACGGCGGAGCCCACCGCCCAGAGCACGACGAGCGGCGCGACCATCGGGTGGGTCCAGCGGCGCGAGACGGCGTACGCCGCCGAGCCCGCCACGAGCAGCGGGAACCACGTGAACGCCGAGTGCGCCGCCGCCGACGCCTTGCGCCCCACGGTCTCCGTCCACGTCCCCTCGAGCACGTCGCCGACGAAGCGCCCGAGGTGCGTCGGGTCGTCGGTGCGGTAGTCGAGCACCGCCAGCGCCAGTGCCACGGCGAGACCGGCCGCGGCGCCGAGGACGACCGCGCGGGGGCGCTTCGCGAGCGCGACGACGAGGGCCGCCGTCAGCGTCAGCGCGCCACCGAAGTCGGCACCCCACGGCGGCGCGCCGACGAGGACGACGAGGGGTACGAGGGCCAGCCAGGCCCTGGCGCCGTACCGCGTCACGGCCGCCCCGACAGCGATCACGGCGGCGGTGGCGAGGACGGCGAAGCCGGCGTTGCCGATGCCGTGGAAACGACCCCCCGCGACCGCGGAGTACGACGCGATGCCCGTCTCCTGCAGGTACCCGCCGGCCAGCAGATCGGCCGCGAGCACCAACGCGACGGCAGCCGCGAGGCCGGCCTCGACGGGCGCGCGCAGCAGCCGCGCGGCCAGCGCGCCGAGGCCGAGCAGCAGGCCCATCGCGGCGATCACCGACGCGACCGCGGCGGCACCCGCCCACGACACGCGCCACCACGGCAGCCACGACGCGACGAAGCCGGCCGCCGGGTACGTCGCCAGCGCCAGCGCGATCCGCCGCTCCCACGGCCCTGCCCGCCGGCGGCCGAAGCCGAGCCAGATGTACAGCAGCATCGGCAGCGCGATGAGCCCCGTGTGGAACACGCCGTGGTACGGCCGGTGCAGGTGTTCGCGCCGCGCCAGCGCCCGGACGTCGGCCGCCGAGCCCGCCGACGTAGCGAGGTCGAGGTCGCCCGTGAGGTAGCGGGTGAGGTCGGGGACGGTCACGAGCCCGTCGCGCCGGGTGTCGCCGCGCAGCACGCCCTCGCCGGGGAGCACCGCGACGCCGCCGAGGTGGCCGCGCGGCGCGACGGAGATGAGCAGGGTCCTGTCGGCGTCCTCGGTGCGCAGCGCCGCCAGCGCCGCGTCGAGCGACGGCAGCGCGGTGAGGTCCAGCAGCCGCGCGCCCGCAGGCAACGTGACCGACGTGATCGGAGCGCCGCAGTCCGCCGTCACGCGCTTCCCTGCCGCCAGCATGGCCGCGACCTCGGCGGGGCAGCCGTCGTACGTCACCAGCGCCCCCACCGCCGCCCCCGGCGCCTCCCAGGCGATGCCGGGGACGAACGCCACCACGACGCGTTCGGGCTGCTGCGCCGGCACCAGCGCCACCGCCGCCAGCGCGAGGGCGGCGATCACGGGCGGCGCAGGTGCGTGGGCGCGGGGGGCGCGGGACGTACGCGCAGCATGGCGTTGACGACGAGCACGCCGATGCCGGCGGCGAGGACGACGTCGCCGACGCTGACGACGTTGCTGCCGCGGCGTAGCGGGCCGGGCAGCGGTACGGCGATGACGTCGGCGAGCGGGCGCAGCAGCGTGTCGCCGTCGGCGAGCTCGTGCTTGGCGTCGACGTTGCGGTAGAGGCCGACGGTGCTGATGCCCGCGCGGTCGGCGGCCTCCTGCTCGACGGGCATGGCGCCGTTGGCGGCGACGACGAGGGCGTTGAGCAGGAAGCCGAGCGCGACGAGCGCCATGCCGGGCAGCAGGCGGTTGCGGACGACGAAGATCGTCACGAGCAGCGCGCTGGTCACCATGCCGGTGACGTACAGCGGCTTGCTCCCCGAGAACGACCCCACGGCCTGCAGCGCGAGCGCCACGAACACCAGCGGCCAGGAGGCGAGGTGGAGCTGCGAGAGGTTGTACATCGACCCGCCGCGCAGGAGCCCCACGAGGCACGCGACGACGATCACCACGAGGATGACGGTCACCGGCGGGGCGCTCCTCACGAACGGACGAAAGCGGCGTCTGTGTAGTGTGCCCGACGTGTTCGAGACGATCCTGGTAGCGAACCGCGGCGAGATCGCGCGGCGTGTCATCCGCAGTGCCCAGGCGCTTGGCGTGAAGGCCGTGGCGGTCCACTCCGAGGCCGACGCGAAGGCCCTCCACGTCCGCGACGCGGACGAGGCGGTGCTGCTCGGGCCGGCACCGGCGGCGGAGTCGTACCTCGACGGCGTGAAGGTCATCGAGGCGGCGCGGCAGACCGGCGCGCAGGCGATCCACCCGGGGTACGGCTTCCTGGCCGAGAACGCCGCGTTCGCCCGCGCCGTGCTCGACGCCGGGCTGGTCTGGATCGGCCCCTCGCCCGAGGCGATCGACGCGATGGGCGACAAGATCAACGCCCGCAACCTCATGCAGGACGCCGGCGTGCCCGTGGCCGGCGGTACCCGAGAGCCGGTCGCCGACGTCGAGGAGGCCGTACGCCTCGCGGCGGGGATCGGCTACCCGCTCATGGTCAAGGCCGCGGCCGGCGGAGGCGGCATCGGCATGGGCCTCGCGGAGGACGAGGCGGCGCTGCGGAAGGCGTTCGAGACGGCGCGCACGCGAGCGGAGCGGTTCTTCGGCTCGCCCGCGATCCTGCTGGAGCGGTACCTGCCGCGCGCCAGGCACGTCGAGGTGCAGATCCTCGGTCTCAACGACGGCACCGTCGTCGCCCTCGGCGAGCGCGACTGCTCGGTGCAGCGGCGGCACCAGAAGGTCGTCGAGGAGACGCCGTCGCCGGGGGTGTCGGAGGAGCTGCGGCAGCGGATGTTCGCGGCGGCCGTCCGCGCGGGCGAGGCCATCGGCTACCGCAACGCCGGCACCGTCGAGTGCCTCGTCAGCGGCGGCGACTTCGTGTTCCTCGAGATGAACACCCGCCTCCAGGTCGAGCACCCCATCACCGAGCTCACGACCGGCATCGACATCGTCGCCGAGCAGCTCCGGGTCGCGGCGGGGGAGGAGCCGGGCTTCACGTCCGTCGAGCGCAACGGGCACGCCATCGAGATGCGCGTCTACGCCGAGGACCCCGTCCGCTTCCTGCCAGGACCCGGCGAGATCACCGCTTGGGAGGAGCCGGAGGGCGAGGGCATCCGCGTCGACTCCGGCTACGGCCCCGGCGACACCGTGACGCCGTACTACGACCCGCTGCTCGCCAAGCTCTGCGTCTGGGCCGAGGACCGCCCGGCCGCGATCGCGAGGGCGCGGGAGGCGGTGGCCGGGTTCGTGGTCGAGGGGCCGAAGAACAACCTGCCGTTCTTCACCGAGCTGCTGGCGTACGACGAGTTCGTCTCCGGCGACTACGACACGGCGATCATCGAGCGGATGCGCGCGAAGTGAGCGTGCTGTCGTCCGTCGCGGGCGGCGTGCTCACGCTGACCATCGACCGCGAGGAACGCCGCAACGCGCTCTCGCACGAGGTGCTCACCGGCCTCCTGCGCGGCGTACGCGAGACCGCGCGCGGCGACGACGTCCGCGTCGTCGTCGTCACGGGGGCGGGGGAGCGGGCGTTCTGCGCGGGGGCCGACCTGGGGACGTTCTCCGCGGATGTCACCCAGCTCGAGCTGCACGAGGGGCGCGGGCTGCTGCGCGAGCTGGTCCTCGCGATCCGCGAGTGCCCGCGGCCGGTCGTCGCGCGGGTGCAGGGCCTCGCGCTGGCGGGCGGGTTCGGGCTGATGCTGGCGTGCGACCTCGTCGTGGCGAGCGACGCCGCGGCCTTCGGGACGCCCGAGGTCGACGTGGGGCTGTGGCCGTTCATGATCGGCGCGCTCGTCGCGCGGCACGTCTCGTCGAAGCGCGCCCTCGACCTGATGCTCACGGGGCGGCGCATCGACGCGGCGACGGCGCTCGAGTGGGGGCTCGTGTCGCGCGTCGTGCCGGCGGCGTCGCTGGACGCGGCGGTGGCCGAGCTGACCGGCGCGCTCGCGGCGAAGAGCCCGCTGGTGCTGCGGCTGGGGAAGGCGGCGTACCACGCGACGGAGGACGTCGCCTTGGCGCCGGCGCTGGAGCACCTGCAGGCGCAGCTGTCGTTGCTGACCCAGTCGAAGGACGCGGTCGAGGGCGTGACGGCGTTCTTCCAGAAGCGGCCCCCGGAGTGGACCGGGCGGTGAGGGACCGGCACGACGCCGACCGCCTCGCGGTGCTCGAGGCGATCTCGCTGGGACTGGACGACCCGCACCGGCTCGTCGACGTCGTCGCTACGGCCGAGGGTGACCCGGTGCGCGCGGTGATGGCGGCGTACGGCGTGCCGGAGCATGGCGCCGTGGCCATGCTCGACATCCAGTTCCGGCGTCTCGCGCCGCGCGACCGGCGGCGGATCGCGGAGGAGATCGCGTCGATCCGCGAACGGCTGCCAGAATGACCCGCACCGAGCGAGGGAGCACGCGTGGCTGAGGAAGTCGTGGCCGAGATGGTCGCCAACGTCTGGAAGGTCGTCGTCGCCCAGGGGGACGAGGTGGCCGAGGGCGACACCCTGGTGATCCTCGAGTCGATGAAGATGGAGATCCCGGTCATCACCGAGACCGGCGGCACCGTCACCGAGCTGAAGGTCAACGAGGGCGACGTCGTCCAGGAGGGCGACGTCATCGCCGTCGTCGGCTGACGCGCCCGGCCCGCGGGGCGCGGGCGCGCCTTTCGTGATCTTGGCAACGTCTGTGCTGCTCGGGCATCACGAACGTCGCCAAGATCACGATGTCGGGGACGAGCGGCGGCCGGCACGCGCTCCGCGAGGCAGGACGACACGGCACGTACGAAGTCTGCGCGTCCACCCACGTGGAGTGCGAAGACGTACAAGGACTCGACCTACATCTACGCGAACGACCTCATCCGCGGCTTCGACGTCTACAAGCGGGTGCCCGGGCTCGGCACGGTGGACACCCGGCTGGCGGGCGCGCCGCTGGCGTTCCGGCCTGCGACGACGTTCGGGCGCGGGGGGTACTGCTTCACGGCGCGCATGGACTAGGCCGTTCGGGCGCGAAATCGGCCGCCCGGCGTAAAGGCGAGGGCCTCACGCGCCGATCTGACCGTGAGGAGCGCGACAACCGCGTTCCCCGCCGGGCGTACGAGCCCGGGCGACGGCTGGAGCGGGAGCGCGCGTGTCGAACACCATCGAGCCCTTCCTGCGGGCACTGGTCGAGTGCGGTGGCTCGGACCTGCACTGCAAGGTGGGCTCGCCGCCGCGCGTCCGGATCGACGGCCGCCTGCGCAAGCTCCAGACGCGTGACCTCACCGCCGCGGACACCGAGACGATGGTCGCCGAGTGCCTGCGCGCGGACCTCGTCGAGGAGTTCCGCAAGAAGAACGAGGCCGACTTCGCGTACTCGCTCCCCGGTGTCGGCCGCTTCCGCGTCAACGCGTTCCGCTCCCGCGGCTCGGCAGGTCTGGTGTTCCGCCGCGTCAGCGTCGGCGCGATCCCGCTGACCGACCTCGGCCTCCCGCCGGTGCTCGCGAGCCTCGCCCTCGAGCCGCGCGGCCTGGTGCTCGTCACGGGCCCCACGGGCTCGGGCAAGACGACGACGCTGGCCGGCATGATCGACCACATCAACGAGAACCGCGAGGTCCACGTCGTCACGATCGAGGACCCGATCGAGGTCCTGCACTTCGACAAGAACGCGATGATCAACCAGCGTGAGGTACGCGTCGACACCGACGACTTCGCGACGGCCATGCGCGCCGCGATGCGGCAGGACCCCGACGTCATCCTCGTCGGCGAGATGCGCGACCCCGAGACGGTGAAGGCCGCGCTGGCCGCCGCCGAGACCGGCCACTTCGTCATGTCGACGCTGCACACGACCGACGCGGCGGAGACCATCAACCGCGTCATCGACTTCTTCCCCCCGCACGAGCAGAAGCAGATCCGCCTGTCGCTGGCGGCGTCGTTGCGCGGCATCATCTGCCAGCGCCTCGTGCCGCGCGCCGACGGCGAGGGCCGCTGCGTCGCGATGGAGGTCGCGGTCAACACAGGCCGTATCGCCGACGCGATCGCCGACCCCGACAAGACCTCGACGATCCCCACGCTCGTGAGCGAGGGCGCGTACTACGGCATGCAGACGTTCGACCAGCACCTGGTCGCGCTGATCCGCGACGGCGTCGTCACGCTGGAGGCCGCGATGACCGCGTCCACCAGCCCGCACGACCTCACCGTCGAGCTGCGGCGCCTCGGCCTGGTGGCGTAGGCCGTACGCTCCTCCGCGTGCCGTTGGAGCCCGGTCTCGCCGCGTCGTTCACCCATGTCGTCTCCGACGACGACACCGCCGTCGCGCTCGGGTCCGGCGACGTTCCCGTCCTCGCCACGCCGCGCGTCGTCGCGCTGGCCGAGCGCGCCACGGTCGCGGCCGTCGCCGCGCACCTCACCGACGACCTCACGACGGTCGGCACCCGCGTGGAGGTGGACCACCTCGTCCCGACTCCGGTCGGCGGCACGGTCACGGTCGACGCCGTCCTCGAGGGAATCGACGGGCGTCGATTGACGTTCGGAGTCCGCGTGAGCGACGACGAGCGCGCGGTGGCGACGGGCACGGTGACGCGCGTCCTCGTGACGCGCGAGCGCTTCCTGAGGACGGTGCACGGATGATCACGATGTACGGCACGCAGTCGTGCGGCGACTGTGTCCGGGCCAAACGCGTGTTCGCGGACAAGGGCGTCGAGTACGCGTTCGTCGACGTCGAGCAGGACCCCGACGCGACGGCCTACGTCATGTCGCTCAACGACGGCCGCCGTACGGTCCCGACGATCGTGTTCCCGGACGGGTCGGTGCTGGCGGAGCCGTCGAGCGCCGAGCTGGCGGCGAAGCTCGCGGCCTAGACGACCTCGCGGCCGGCGACCTTCTCGGTGAGCGCCGCGTGCTCGCGGCCGCAGATGAGAACGTCCGGGCGGTGGTCGCGCGCGTACCGCGTGACGCCCGCCGCGCCGCGCTGGGTGGGCAGCCAGCCGTACGACTCCACGCCGGCCAGCCGCGCGCGCTGCACCGCGAGCGCGAGGTCGTGCTCGCCGAGCATCTCGAGCTGGAGCGGGGTGAGCGCGCCGCCGTACGCCGCCCGCTGGCCCTCCGCCGACCACCACGTGGGGCGGACGCTGGAGAACGCGCCGGCCGCGTCGACGGCGTAGACGACGAGGGTCGCGGCGTCGAGCGCGGCGCGCTCCGTGGCGGCGGCGACGACGGCGGCGCAGTCCGAGGAGCCGACGACGGCGACGACGGTGCGCGTGTTCGGGACGTTCATGGCGTTCCCCTCCCTCGATGGTGAACGGGAGGTCGTTCCGCGCGCGGAAAGCGTTACGGCGAGAGGTCGAGCGCGTACGTCCAGCAGTCGATCCCCGGCCTCGGATGCCAGTCGCGCTCGGGCGTGCGGACGAAGCCCATGCGCTCGTACAGGCCGTGCGCCACCCGCATCCACGGCATCGTCGAGAGCACGAGGCGGTCGCGGCCGTCGCGCCGCGCGCGGTCGATCGACCACTGCACGAGCCCGCGCCCGACGCCGCGGCCCTGCGCCTCGGGGGAGACGACGAGGGTACGGAACTCCGCCTCGTTGCCGGCGGCGATGGAGCCCTGCGGGCCCGGCTCGGGGACGTACGTCAGCGAGCCGAGCAGCGCGTCGCCCTCGACCGCGACGACGACCTCGGCGGTGGCGGCGCGCTCGGCGGTGCGGCGCAGGATGGCGGCGTACTCGGGGTGCAGCTGCCCGCCCTCGAGCGACGAGTAGACGGTGACGGTGAGGTCGGCGATGGCGTCGTACTCGCCGGGTCGCGCGGGGCGGACGAGGTCGAGGCCGTACGCCTGCAGGTCGACGCCGGGCACCGGCGCCCAGTCGCGCTCGGGCAGCCGGACGAAGCCGAGGCGCTCGTAGATGCGGTGCGCCGGCGACATCCACGTGCCGGACGAGAGCACGACACGCTCGCGGCCGCGGCGGCGCGCATCGTCGACGCAGGCGCGGACGAGGGCCGTGCCGACGCCGCGCCCCTGCGCCGCGGGGTCGACGGCGAGCATCCGGAACTCTCCCTCGCCCGCGCGCCCGATCTCGCCGTAGCGGCCGCCGTCGGGAACGTTGGTGACGGAGCCGAGGACCGTGCCGTCGTCGTCGACGGCGACGAGCACTTCGGCGGACTTCACGCGGTCGGGGACGTCGCGCAGCACCTCGGCGTAGTCGCCGACGTCGCGGTCGCGGGTGTACGCCGCGACGGTCAGCTCGCCGACGCGGTCGAACTCGCCGGGGCGGACGGGGCGGACGGTCAGAACCACTCGGCCAGCCGGCCGACGAGGATGACCACGGCGGGCAGCGCGAACGCGAAGAGCAGCGCGCGCAGCGTCCAGGCCGGCGTGCCGCCCTCCTTCGCCGCACCGGCCGCCATGTTGCCGATGCCGACGATCGCGCCCTCGACCGTCATCGTGTTGGGCTGCGCCTTGGCCGGCTCGGCGACGTACGCCACCGGCGCCCCGGGCTCGGGCGGGGTGTCGTTCTCCTCGTCGGGCGCGAGGGCGTACTTGTGCTCGCCCGTGAGGTCGCCGAGCGGGATGTCGTAGCGCTGCGGCTCTTCTTCCGGCTGCTCAGGCAAGGTTGCTCGTCCTCGGGTAGGCGACCGTGGGGTCGGTGACGACGTTGACCATCGCGGGCAGGCCCGACGCGAACGCGCGGTCCAGCGCGGGCCCGATCTGCTCAACGTCCGTCACGAGCTCGCCGTGCCCGCCGAGCGCGCGGACCACCTCGTCGTAACGGCACTCCGGCTGCAGGTCGGCCGCGACGTCGTAGCCGTAGAGGAACTGCATCGGGTGCTTCTCAAGTCCCCAGATGCCGTTGTTGCCGCAGACCATGACCACGGGGAGCCGGTGGCGTACGAGCGTGTCGACGTCCATCAGCGAGAAGCCGGCGGCGCCGTCGCCGAGCAGCAGGACGACCTGGCTGTCGGGTCTTGCGAGGCGGGCCGCGATGGCGTAGCCGAGGCCGGTGCCGAGGCAGCCGTACGGGCCCGGGTCGAGCCAGCAGCCGGGCTCGTACGACTCGACGTACTTGCCGGCGAACGACACGAAGTCGCCGCCGTCGCAGACGACGACCGCGTCCCTCGCGAGGCGCGGCCGGAGCTCGCCGTAGACGCGCGCGGGGTGGATCGGGCTGGTGTCCGTGGCGAGCTGCGCGGCCTCGGCGTCGCGCTTGACCTCCTCCTCGGCGCGGAGGGCGGTGGTCCAGCCGGCGTGGCTGCCGTCGGCCGTCATCACCTCGAGGACGTCGGCGAGCGGGCCCGCGGCGTGCTCCTCGAGGGTGACGTGGCGGGCGACCTCGGAGGGGGCGTTGACGACGTGCACGACCTTGGCGCTGCCGAACGCCCCGAACGCCAGCCGGAAGTCGAGCGGCGTACCGACGACGACGACGAGGTCGGCGCCGGCGAAGGCGGTCCCTCGGACCCTGCTGAACGACAGCGGATGGTCGGCGGGCAGGCAGCCGCGGCCCATGCCGTTGGCGATGACGGGGACCTGGTGGGCCTCGGCGAACGTACGCAGCGCGGCCTCGGCGCCGTCGTACCAGACGTCGGAGCCGGCGATGACGACGGGCCGCTCGGCCCGCTGGATGAGCGCGGCGACGCGCGCGGGGTCGCCGGTCGTGTCGTACGCCGGTGCGGCCGGCTGGGGGATGTCGGCGTCGGCGTACGAGAAGAGCACGTCCATCGGCACGTCGAGGAAGACCGGTCCCCGGCGCGGCGACAGGGCGAGGGCGAGCGCGTCGGCGACGGCCCGCGGGATCGCGTCGGTGGTCTCGACCGTGGCAGCGCGCTTGGTGACGGGCGCGAGGATCGGCGGGTGGTCGAGCTCCTGCAGGCTGCCGGAGCCCCAGCGCGCGGCGGGCGCGCGGCCGCCGAGGACGAGCAGCGGCGAGGCGTTGAAGTGGCCGGTGGTGACGGCGCTGACGCCGTTGGTGACGCCGGGGCCGGCGGTGAGGACGGCGAGGCCGGGGCGGCGGGTCAGCTTGGCGTACGCCTCGGCGGCGAAGACGGCGGTCTGCTCGTGGCGTACGTCGAGGATGCGCATCGCCGGGTCGGCCTTGACGGCGCCGTCGTAGAGCGGGAACACGTGCCCGCCGGACAGCGTGAAGAGCGTGTCGATGCCGTACGCCTGCGCGGCCGCGACGGCCAGGGCGCCTCCGTGCGCGTTCATCGGGGCATCGTCGCACGCGCCGCGGGCGTGCTTGGCGGCGGGCGGCGTGCGATGTCCGGTTCTTTCCATTCGGGACCAAAGGCCCTACCCTGCTGCGAACCGGTGCCACAACGAGGTGGCGTCCGGACATCCCAGATTGGACCCCTACATGAAGCTCCGTACCTTCGCGCGCGCCGGCGTCGCCGCCGTCGCCACGGCCGCCCTCACCGTCGCCGCCACGCCGGCCCAGGCCTACGAGGCCCCGCGCATCGCCGAGATCGGCGAGGTCGTCGTGGTCTGCGACCAGTTCATCACCATCGAGAACATCCAGATCCCCGGCTACGCCAACTGCATGCTCGACTACACCGGCAACTACATCGCGTACCTCGGCGACTGGGCCGCCGGGACGCTCCAGCGCGTCGGCGACTGCATCTTCTTCTACGACCCGCTGTTCTCGCCGATCCCGAGCCGCGTCGTCCCCGAGACGGTCGAGCTCGCGAACTGCGTCGCCTAGCACCGCCTCGTACACCGGACGGCCCGGCTCCCTCACGGGGGCCGGGCCGTTCCGCGTACCCCCGAGGATCCCGGCGAAGTCGGAGCTGCCGTGAGGTCACTCCCGGGGGCGCTCGCGACGGCGAGCGTTGCGGGAGGGGGGCACTAGCATCGGCCGCGTGAGCACCCTGCGGACTCTCGCCGCGCAACGGACGGACCTGAGCCAGCACGACGTCGCGCACCTGTACCAGCTCGTGGGGGAGTGGGCGCTGCTCGCGGACCTGTCGTTCGCGGACCTGCTGCTGTTGCTGCGCGACGGCGACGAGTTCGTGACGGTCGCGCAGAAGCGGCCCGCGACCGGCCAGACGATCTACGTCGACGACATGGTGGGCGTCGTCATGCCGGCGGAGGAGCGGTTCCTCGCCGACCGCGCGTGGCGCGAGGGGCGGATCTGCCGCGAGGGCGACCCGGAGTGGGAGTCGGGAGTGCCCGTACGGCAGGAGGCGATCCCCGTCCGCTACGGCGACCGGATCATCGCCGTCGTCTCCCGCGACTCCAACCTCGCGTCCGCCCGCGTGCCCAGCCAGCTGGAGATGACGTACCTCCAGACCGCGGGCGACCTCGCGAGGATGGTGAGCGAGGGGACGTTCCCCCTGCCGGGGTCGGAGCCGCGGCTCGACCTGGTGCCGCGCGTCGGCGACGGCATGATGCGCCTCGACGCGAAGGGCAGGGTCGAGTACGCCTCCCCGAACGCCATGTCCGCGTACCGCCGCCTCGGCATCACCCGCAACCTCGTCGGCGAGCACCTCGGCGACCTCGGCCTCGACGACAGGCTGATCTACGGCGTCCTCGACACCCGCTTCCCCGCCGAGCACGAGATCGAGGCGAACGGCACCGTCGTCGCGCGGCGCGCGTTCCCCCTCGTGGCGGCGGGCGAGGTCATCGGCGCGCTGGTGCTCGTCCGCGACATCACCGACCTGCGGCGGCGCGACCGGCAGCTCATCACGATGGACGCGACGATCCGCGAGATCCACCACCGCGTGAAGAACAACCTCCAGACCGTGGCGGCGCTGCTGCGGCTGCAGGCGCGGCGTTCGACGGCGCCCGAGGCGCGGGCGGCGCTGGAGGAGTCCGTACGCCGCGTCTCCTCGATCGCGCTCGTGCACGAGACGCTGTCACAGGCGCTGGACGACGCGGTGGCGTTCGACGAGATCGCCGACAAGGTCATGACGATGGTCGGCGACGTCTCCTCACCGGAACGCGTGGTGACGACGCGGCGTACGGGATCGAGCGGCCTGCTCCCCGCCGCCGTCGCCACGCCGCTGGCGCTCGTGCTGGCGGAGCTGCTGCAGAACGCCGCGGAGCACGCGTTCACCGGGGCGCGCGAGGGGACGCTGGAGGTACGGCTCGACCGGCGGCCGACGGGGCTGCGCGTCGAGGTCGTGGACGACGGCGGCGGGCTGCCCGAGGGGTTCGCGATGGAGGGGTCGACGCGGCTCGGGCTGCAGATCGTACGGACACTGGTCGTGGGGGAGCTCGGCGGCGCGATCGAGATGGGGCCGAGCGAGGCCGGCGGCACCTCCGTCGTGCTCGACGTCCCGCTCGCCACCGCGGCGCACTAGTGCCATACGGTTGACCGTATACACCTCTCTCCGTATGGTCGCGGCATGTGGAGAGTCGAGGTCACGCGCGAGTTCCGCGAGTGGTTCTCGACGCTCGACGACATCGCGGGTGACGCGGTCGGCTCGGCGATCGACGTCCTGATCGACCGCGGGCCGGCGCTCGGGCGGCCGCGCGTCGACCGCATCAAGGGATCCGCGTGGCACCACATGAAGGAGCTGCGGGTCAGTGCTGGCAGACGGAAGCTGCGGGTGCTGTTCGCGTTCGACCCGCGTGGTGTTGCCATGCTGCTGCTTGGCGGCGACAAGAGCGGCATGTGGAGGGAGTGGTACGTCGCCGCGATTCCGGTCGCCGACGCGATCTACGAACGTCACCTGGAGGACCTGCGCAGAGAGGACGAGCGATGAGCGACCGCATCCCGTGGGAGGAGGTGCGCGACGCCCGCCTGAAGACGCCCGAGGACCGGGCGCGCTACGAGGAGGCCCGGCAGGCGCTGGAGGCCGAGCTCGACGCGGAGCAGCGCACGCTGCGCGACCTGCGGCGGGCCCGCGCGCTCACGCAGACGCAGCTCGCCGCGGCGCTCCGGGTCAGCCAGGCGCAGGTGAGCCGCATCGAGTCGCAGACCGACCTCTACCTGTCGACCCTGCGCTCGTACGTCGAAGCCATGGGCGGCGAGCTCGAGCTGCGCGTGGTCTTCGGCGACGGGGCCTGGGCCGAGCTGGCGCTGGGGGCGGGTGGCGAGGCGTTCGGCTCCGGCGAGCAGGTGGTCGTCGTCGAGGAGGGCGAGTTCCGCGAGATCGCCAAGGGCGTCTACGTCGTGCCGCGGGCTGACGGGTGGGCGGTCCGCCGCGCCGGGCGCACCCGGGCGAGCGCCGTCCTCGCTACGGAGGCGGAGGCGATCGACCGGGCGTGCGACATGGTCCGTACGACCGGCGGCCAGGTGGTGGTGCAGCGCGCCGCTAGCTGAGGTCGACGCTGGTGGCCTCGACGTACGCGCCCTGCGTCGCCACGAGGTCGGCGCCCTCGCCGTCGGTGACTCCGAAGTCCCGCGCCGTCGAGCCGTCGGCCTGCCGCAGCGTGCCGCGCAGGTCCACGCTCTGCCCCTCGCGCACGCGGAACGGCGACTCCGTCGACCGAGCGAGGTGCACGAGGACGCGCTCGGAGCCGTTGCCGATCCAGAACGCCTCGTCGCCCACGACCTCGACGACGCGGACGCCGCGCGCGGTCACGTCGCGGCCCTCGTACGCGCCGAGGGAGCCGTCGAGCCGGCCGAACAGGTTCGTGTCGCCCGCGGTGAGCCGCCCGGCCGCCGCGCTCGACGACGTACCCGACGCGCCAGAGTCAGAGGAGCCGGAGTCGCGCGACGCGGCCCACATCACGAGGCCGAGCAGCAGCAGCCCGAGCAGGCAGGCGATCGGGATCCACGCCAGCGGGGCCTTGCGCCGGCGCCGGTCGTCGGCGGGGGCCGCGTAGCGGCGGTTGAGGTCGGTACGGTCCTGGACGGGCGTCTGCGCCATCGGGCACCTCACGGGGAACGGGTCAGGGCTTCCGTCGAGGCGGATGCCCGCCTTCCCGGCCTCGAAACGCGCGAGAGGAGCGCTACGGCCCTGGCGTCGCCGGTGCCGAGGGGGAGACGTCGACGTTGCCGAGGTCGCTCGTCGGGTCCTGGTTGGCGGCGTGCAGCAGCTTGTTGACGCCCCAGACCGTGATGACGGCGAGCACGGCGAGCAGCACGAGGGCGACGACGCGGAACCGCCACACCGCCCGCCACTCCGGCGCAGGCTCGCGCGCCGAGGTGACGGGGCGTACGTACGACTCACCCATGGACGTCCTCCGGACACGCCAGACGCCCGCCACCGGGTGGTGGCGAGCGTCGGAAGCGTAGCTGTGGGGCCGGGTCTCAGGCGATGCGGGCGCGGGCACGCGCACCACGGCGCTTCAGCGCGCGGCGCTCGTCCTCGCTGGTGGCACCCCAGACGCCGGCGTCCTGGCCGGTCTCGAGCGCCCACTGCAGGCACTCGGCGACGACGTCGCAGCGCTTGCAGACGGCCTTGGCCTCTTCGACCTGCTGCGCGGCGGGGCCAGTCGTGCCGATCGGGAAGAACAGCTCGGGGTCCTCGTCACGGCAGAGCGCGCGGTGGCGCCAGTCCATGCGATCCACTCCTACAGTCGGCGGCCGGGGAGGTCCGGCCTCTGCGTAACGCCGCCCTCGCACGACCTTGTGAACGAATTCACGAAGTCGGATGGAGGACGACGGTCGGAACTTCTTCGTGCGTGGGGATGACGCTAGCCGTTCATGTCGTCCCAGGGAAGGGTCCAACCGAACGAAGTTCAGTCTACGGGCGGATGTCGCGGCTCTGCAAGCAGTCTGCAAGCACTTTTTCATAACATCGTGTCGGATCTGTGCGGGGATGTCCGTCCGTTTCGTCCGCGCGGGCCTCGGGTAACGGCATCGTCATGACCCTGCTCCCCACCAGGACGCCGGGCGTCGCGCCCGTGCCCGTCGCCGTCACGTGGACCGCCGTCGGCGAGGTCGTCGTGCTCCGCTGCGTCGGCGACCTGGACCTCGGCGGCGTCGAGGCGATGTCCGGCGCCGTGCACGACGCGCTCACGCACCGCCCCACCGGGCTCGTCGTGGACATGAGCGAGGTCGGCTTCTGCGACACCGTCGGGCTGCGCCTGCTGCTGAGCACCGCCGCCAAGGCCCGCGCGCAGGGCTGTGTCCCCGCCCTGGCCGCGGTCCGGCCGAGCGTCGGAGACTTCCTCGCCCGCGTCTGCGCCGACCGCGCCCTGCCGGCCTACGCCGACGTGGGCGCCGCCATCGAGGGGCTCATGTTCACCGCGGTGTGGAGGTAGCGACCTCGGCCCACGGCGTCGGCGCCGCCCCCGCGACCTGCGCGGGGAACTCCCCGAGGTACCACTTCCGAAACGCCACGGTCTCCTCCGGCGCCGCCAGCGTCAGCAGCTGGTCCGAACGGCAGAACTCGTCCGCCTCGTCGAGCATCCGGTCGAGCTGTACGGCCGCCTCCGCCGCCGCCGCGGGGATCCGGTAGGTCAGGTCCACGGTGTCGTCGCCGCGCTCGGCGGCCGCGTCGCGCTCGGCGTCGGTCCCCGACGTCATGCCGCCGTACGACTGCGTCAGCTCCGCGACGAGCTGGACGAGCCGCCGGGGTACGTCCTTGCGCGGCTCGGGGTCGATGGCGAGCAGCTGGAACTCCCGCATCAGCTCCTCGTGGTGCTCGGTCGAACGCTTGTGCAGCGCGATCGGGAAGCCGAGCAGGCGGACCTCGTGCAGGCCGTCCTCGGTCACAGCGCCTCCACGGCGTCGATGTCGAACCCCGCGTACGCCGCGGACGCGCCGTCCACGGGCAGCCGGCACCACACGGTCTTGCCGTCGTCGCGCCGGTCCACGCCCCACTCCAGGGCGATCGAGTCGAGCAGCCGCAGGCCGCGGCCGGTGCCGGACTCGAGGCTGAAGTGGCGTTCCTGCAACGCCGCCACGCTGCCGTCGGCGACGGAGAGGCGTAGCGCGTCGGTGCCGTCCTCGGCGAGCGAGACGACCATCGACGTGCGCGCGTGGAGCAGGGCGTTGGTGACCAGCTCGCTCACGACGAGCGCGGCGTCGTCGACGGAGGCGACGCCCCAGTCGGTCAGCGTCCGCACGACGAACTTGCGCGCCCGCGACGGCGACGTCGCGTTCGCGGGCAGCGACAACCGCGCCGACCGGCCCTGTCCGCCTGCGCTCACCAGCGCTCCCGCCCCTTGGGCATGCCTCGTTGTGTACCGCAGATCGTGCTCCTGTGGGGCCATCCGAGTGAAACCGGCGGTGGTGTTGCTCCTTTCGGGTGGTCTCCTTTGACCCGTTCGTACCGGGCAGGCAGCATGGGTGAAGCGGGCGTCGCAGCGCCCCCGGGCTGAGAGGGTGGGGTCGTGACGTCGTACGCCGAGCGCGAGAACGACCGTGCGCTCGGCCCCACGGTCGACTCCGCCTGGCCCGCCGTCATCGTCACCGACCCCGAGCTCCGCGTCCTGCACTGGAGCCGATCCGCGACCGCCGTGTACGGCTGGACGGAGGAGGAGGCGCTCGGCCGCCGGCTGGGCGAGCTCGTCGCCGACACCCTCGACTCCGAGGCGGCGGTCGCGATCGTCAGCCAGCTCTCCGCGGGCGAGTCGTGGGACGGCACCTACCCGATGCGGCACAAGGACGGGTCGTCGTTCGTCGTGCACGTCCGCGACACCCCCGTCTTCGCCGAGGACGGGCGGCTCGTCGCGATCATCGGCCTGTCGTACCCCCTCGGCGAGGAACGCCTGCCGATCCTCGCCGCCGAGCGCGGCGCGCGGTCCTCCGCCGAACGCGCCACCGAACGCCTCCGCCGCCTCCAGCAGGTCACCGCCGCGCTGTCCCGCGCGATGACGACCGACGAGACCATCGACCTCGTCCTGCGCCGCGGCATGGAGCTGGAGGGCGCCGGGTCGGGGTCGATCTGGCTGCTGGACGAGAGCACCCGCGTGCTCCGCTTCGCCGGGGCCGTGGGGATGATGCCGGGGGTCGACCAGAAGTACGCCACCATCCCCGTCGACGCCGACCTGCCCGCAGGCGCGGTCGTGCGGTCGAAGCGCGCGCTGTACCTGCGCTCGCGGGCGCAGCGCGACGAGGACTGGCCCGCCATCGCCGGCACGCCGAGCGCGATGGAGGCCATCGCCGTCGTGCCGCTCGTCGTGGACGACCGCGCGATCGGCTGCCTGTCGTTCGGGTTCCCCGAGATCCGCGAGTTCGGCGAGGGCGAGCGCGACTTCCTCGCCGCCCTCGCCAACGTCTGCGCGCAGGTCATCGACCGCGCCCGTCTCTACGAGGCCGAACGCGCCGCGAGCGGCCGCGTCGCGTTCCTCGCCGAGGCGAGCCGCGTCCTCAACACCAGCCTCGACTACGACGTCACGGTCCAGCGCGTCGTCTCGCTGCTGCTGGAGTCGTTCGCCACGATCGTCGTCGTCGACCTCCTGTCGCCCGACGGCTCCATCGAGCGCGCCGCCATGGCCGCAGCCGACCCGTCGAAGCAGGACGCGCTGGAGTCGTTGCGCCGCAACCCGATCAAGCCCGGCAGCTCCGGCTGGGAGGTCCTCACGACGGGCAAGCCGCGCGTCATCCCCGAGGTCGACGACGAGACGCTACGACGGAACACCCCGGACGAGGCGTCGTACCAGGCGGCCCTCGCCATCGGCATCGGCCCCGCGCTCGCCGTGCCGCTCACCGCGCGCGGCTACGTCATCGGCGTGCTCTACCTCGCGCGGCCCCGCGGCGGCGTGCCGTTCGACGACGACGACGTCGCGCTCGCCGTCGACCTCGCCGCCCGGGCGGGCAGCGCCGTCGACAACGCGCGGATGTTCGCGGCGCGCGCGGAGGTCGCCGAGACGCTGCAGCGCTCCCTGCTGCCACCCTCGCTGCCCGACGTGCCGGGCCTCGACCTCGCCGCGCGGTACCGCCCGCTGCACTCCGGCCTCGAGGTAGGCGGCGACTTCTACGACTGCTACCCCGTCGGCGACACCTGGGCGTTCATGCTCGGCGACGTCGTCGGCAACGGCCCCCGCGCCGCCGCCGTCACCGCGCTCGTCCGGCACACCGCGCGCGCCGTGGCGCCGTACGTCTCCGGCCCCTCGGCCGTCGTCCACGCCGTCCGCGAGGCGCTCGTCGCGGGCGACGACGACGAGGTGTTCTGCACCCTGCTGTACGGCTCCATCTCGCGCCGCGCCGACGGCCTCGACCTCGACGTCATCGGGGCGGGGCACCCGCAGCCGTACGTCGTCCGCGCCGGCGGCGGCGTCGACCGCGTGCCGACGGCGGGCAGCCTGCTCGGCATGGTGCCGCCCGTCGCCCTCGACCCGCTGCGCGTGACGCTCGCGCCGGGCGATGTGCTCGTCTGCGTCACCGACGGCGTGCTGGAGGCGCGGCACGCGCCGACGTGGGACACGCCGGCCGAGGGGGAGGCGTTCTTCGACGAGGATGGCCTGCTCGACGTGCTGCGCGCCTGCGCGGGGCGGACCGCCGACGAGGTGGCCGGGGCGATCGAGGCGGCGGTGCTGGAGTTCACCGGCGGCCGCGCGCCCGACGACGTCGCGATCCTGGTCCTGCGCGCGCGGTGACCCGCTACGCGGTGCGGCGTTCCGCCGACGGCCTCGTCGTGGCGTCCGGCGAGCCGCTCGCGGACGTGCTCGACGCCGCGACCGGGCAAGTCGTCCTGGACGTCGCCCCCGACCCTGGCGGTCCGTCCGACGCGGCGGCCCTGGTCGCGCTGCTCGCGGGTCGTTCCGACGACGTCGTCGTGGCGTCGTTCGACTGGTACGCCCTCGCGCTCGCCCGCGACGCGGGGCTGCGGACGGCGTTCCGCACGCCGGAGGGGGTGGCGCTGAGCGCGGCGCTCGCGTACGTCACCGAGGCCGGCCACGCCGAGTGCCATCCGCACGTCAGCGCCGTACGGGAGGACCCGGCGGCGGCGGAGGCAGCGGGCATCCCCGTCGTGCCGTGGGACGAGCTAGACGACGACTGACAGCGCCTCGGGCACCGACACGAACGTCACCTCTTCGATCTCCCCGAGGTAGTCGCCGTCGAGCTGGTACGCGAGCGGCCGGTCGCTCGACACCGTGAACTCCGCCGCGTCGTGGACCTGGAACGCCGCCCTGCTCCTCAGCCGCGGCTTCGCGTCGAACATCTGGCGTACGACCGCGAGCGACGACACCGACTTGAGCTTGCGCATCGCCATGACGTCGAGCCCGCCGTCGAAGTCGGCGTCGGGGCACGGGTTGATCGGTCGCTCGCCGAAGTACGTCCACGGCGCGCCGTTGGCGATGATCACGTTGAACAGCCCCTCGACCGGCTCCTCCCCGGGGCGGGTCAGCGTGATGCTCGGCGTCTTGCGCTCGGTGCCGAGGAAGTAGTGGAAGACGGCGCTGCGGACGTAGAGGCCGGGTGTGGCCTTGCGGCCGTTGCGGCGGTGGCGTTCGACGACGCGGACCACCTCGGCGTCGAGGCCGACGCCCGCGCAGAACGTGAAGTAGCGGCCGTTGGCCCTGCCGAGGTTGACCCGGCGGCGGCGGCCGGAGCGCAGGGCGTCGAGGATCTCGCTCGTCGCCTCGACCGGGTTGCCGGACAGGCCCAGCGCGCGGGCGAAGACGTTCGTGGACCCGCCGGGAACGACGGCCAGCTCGGCGGGCGTGCCGGCGATGCCGTTGACCACCTCGTTGACCGTGCCGTCGCCGCCGAGGACGACGACCAGCTCGACACCGTCGTCGGCGGCGTTGCGGGCGGCGTCGATGGCGTGGCCGCGACGCTTGGTCTCGACGACCTCCAGCTTGAGGTCGCTCTCCAGGGCCCGCTTGAGCACGTCCCGGACGCGGGCGTTCGTCGCCGTCGCCTTGGGGTTGAAGACCAGAACGGCGCGCACGACTCCCGACCCTACCGGCCGCACGGTCTCCGCCGAGAATGTCCGCATTTCGCGGCCCGCCGCCCGCCGCCCGCCGCCCGCCGCCCCGGCCTGCGGTTACTGGTGAGTAGCGACCCGCGCCGAGCACGAACTGGTGAGCCGCGACGTCGCTACTCACCAGTAACTTCCGGGGGGCGCCGCCCGCCCGGCTCAGTCGGCGAGGAGGCCCTCGCGGAGCTGGGCGAGCGTGCGCGCCAGCAGGCGGGAGACGTGCATCTGGGAGATGCCGAGCTCGGCGGCGATCTGCGACTGGGTCATGTTCCCGAAGAACCGCAGCACGAGGATCTTCTTCTCGCGCGCCGGCAGCTTGTCGAGCAGCGGCTTCAGCGACTCGCGGTACTCCACGCCCTCCAGCGCCTCGTCGACCATGCCGAGCGAGTCGGAGACGGCGGGGGAGTCGTCGTCGCCGGAGTCGGTGGCGTCCAGCGAGACGGCGGAGTACGCGTTCGCCGACTCGAGGCCTTCGAGGATCTCCTCCTCCTGCAGGCCGAGGTGCGTCGCCAGCTCGGACACCGTCGGCGAACGCCCTAGCGTCTGCGAGAGCTCGCCGGTCGCCTTGGTCAGCGTGAGCTTGAGCTCCTGCAGCCGCCGCGGTACGCGGATCGCCCAGCCCTTGTCGCGGAAGTGCCGCTTGATCTCGCCGACGATGGTCGGGGTGGCGTACGTCGAGAACTCCACGCCGCGTTCGAGGTCGAAGCGGTCGATGGACTTGATGAGCCCGATCGTGGCGACCTGGACGAGGTCCTCGAGCGGCTCGCCGCGGTTGCGGAAGCGGCGGGCGAGGTACTCGACGAGCGGCAGGTGCATCCGTACGAGCTCGTCGCGGACCTCGGGGTCCCCGTCGCCGAGCCGCGCGAACAGCGCCCGCGCGCGGGCCCGGTCGGCGGTCGTGCGCTCGGCGTGCGCCGTCGCGGCCGCGACCACCTCGGCGTCCACGGTCTCCTCGACGGCGGCCTCGGCCTCGTCCGGGTCGGCCACGGACGCAGTCTCCTCGGGGGCCACGGCCCCGTCGACCTCGGTCATCCGGCGGCACCCGTGAGGTCCGTCGAGGACTTCTTCGCCATCGTGATCGTGACGGTGCTGCCGTCGGCGCTCGCGTCGACCTCTCCCGCCAGCGCGGTGAGGACCGTCCACGCGAACGTGTCCCGCGACGGCAGCGTCCCGTCGGTCGTGGCGAGGCTCACCGCGATGTCCAGCTCGGCGGGCTTCAGCTCGAACGAGCAGTCCAGCGTCGCCCCCTCGGCGGCGCGCGGCAGCAGCATCGCGCACGCCTCGTCGACAGCGATGCGCAGGTCCTCGATGTCGTCGAGCGTGAAGTTCAGCCGGGACGCGAGCCCGGCCGCCGCCGTACGCAGCACCGCCAGGTACGCGCTGTCGGCGGGCAGCCGCAGCGCCACGACGTCGCGCACGGGCGCGGTCGCCTCGGGGTTCGCAGTCACACAGTCCTCCGTCGCGCGCTCCGGAGCAGCCGCGCGAATTGTCGCTTTGGGGTCTCGCCCCCCTAACTCGGACGATAGCCTGCCTCATCGGAGCCTGGGTCAAACCTGTCCTGGCGTCCGGCGTCGGCGGGTGCGACCCTCGACAGCAGAGACACCGCATCGTCCGAACGGAGCCCCGCTTGCGACCGTCCCGGCGCGCCGTGCTGCGCGCCGCGTCCCTCGGCGGCGCGGCGCTCGCGGCACCCCCTGTCTTCTTCCCCAGCAGGCATGCCGCGCTGGCGAAGCCCGTGGACCCCGCGCACACGACGCTGGACCACACGATCCTCCGGTCCGCGCAGGAGCTGCGGGCCGGCGGCTACCGCCTGCTGAGGTACGGCCCCGGCGAGCCGCACGTCGTCCGCGACGACCTCGGCGCCACGGCCGGCGCCGCGCGCGTCAAGAACCGCAAGCCCGTCACGACGTTCGTCCAGTTCACCGACGTGCACGTGCTCGACGCGCAGTCGCCGGCCCGCGTGGAGTTCCTCGACCGCTACTCCGACGCCCCCGGCGAGCAGATCCCGTTCGACTCGGCGTGGCGGCCGCAGGAGGCGCTGACGCTGCACCTCGCCGACGCCAACGTCCGCGCCGTCCGTACGCTCTCCCGCGGCCCCGTCACGGGGAAGCCGTTCGAGTTCACGATCTGCACCGGCGACAACACCGACAACACGCAGCTGAACGAGACCCGCTGGTTCGTCGACGTTCTCGACGGCAGGCTGGTCACGCCCGACTCCGGCGACCCGGAGAAGTGGGAGGGCGTGCAGGACGCCGACGCGACGACGTACGACACGCACTACTGGCACCCCGACGGCACGCCGAGCGGCAAGCAGCCCGACCACGGCAGGGCGCTGTACGGCTTCCCTGTCGTCACGGGCCTGCTCGACGCGGCGCGCAAGCCGTTCGTCGCGCGGGGGATCGGGATGCCGTGGTACGCCGTGTTCGGCAACCACGACCCGCTGCTGCAGGGCAACGCGCCGGCGTTCGTCGACGTCGGCGGCACCGACGTGCCGACCGGCTTCGCGACCGTCGCGACCGGCCCGGTCAAGGTCGTCGCGCTGCCCGCGGGCCTGTCGCCCGCCGACGCGCAGCGCGGGCTCATCGAGCAGGACCCGACCGTTCTCACCGCGCTGCTCGCCGGCCCCGCGCGTACCGTCACCGCCGACGCGAAGCGCCGCCCCCTGAGCAAGCGCGAGTACATGGCGGAGATGTTCAAGACGACCGGGTCGCCGGTCGGCCACGGCTTCGCGCAGGACAACGTCGCCTCCGGGCTCGGCTACTACGCGTTCGACCACGGGGCGTACCTGCGCTGCATCGTGCTCGACACCGTCAACCCCGGCGGCTACTCCGAGGGCTCGCTCGACGTCGAGCAGTTCGCCTGGCTCGAGGAGGAGCTGACGGAGAACGCCGCCACCCAGCGGCTCGCCGTCGTCTTCAGCCACCACCCGTCGGCCGGCATGAGCAACCCCACCGTCACGCCGTCCGACACCGGCCCGCGCGTCATGGGCGACGCGGTCGTCGAGCTGCTGCACCGCTTCCCGCACGCGATCCTCTGGGTCAACGGCCACACCCACCGCAACGACGTCATCCCGCACCCGCACGCCAACGGCGGGTTCTGGGAGGTCAACACCGCGGCGCACGTCGACTTCCCCAACCAGTCGCGGATCGTGGAGATCGTCGACAACCTCGACGGCACACTGTCGGTGTTCGGCACGATCGTCGACGCCGAGGCGCCGCTGAGCGTCTCGGCCGCCGAGTCGTACGCCGCCCCGGCCGCGGTCAGCGGGCTCGCCGCGGTCGCGCGCGAGCTCGGCGCCAACGACTGGCAGTCACGCCCCGCCGACCTCGACGGCGGCCGCCGCGGCCCCGTCGAGGCGCGCAACGTCGAGCTGCTGGTGAAGGCGCCGTTCGACCTCGGCCTGTCCGGCAAGAGCGGCGGCCCGCGCGCGACCGCGCGGCCGCGGTCCGGTCCGCGCATCCTGCCGCGAACCGGCATCGACGACCTGCCCGCCGGCGTCGCCACGGCGGTCGCCGTCGCGGCCGCGGGCCTCGCCGCCGCCCGGCGCGCGAACGACAGCGGCGAAGCGATGACGGAGGACGCGTGAAGGGCTTGGACACGCAGGGCAAGGACGTCGACGAAATCCTCGAGGAGGTCGTCGGAGGGCGCCGCGCGGGGCAGGACCCGAAGGAGCTGTTCGGCGGTCCCCGCGACTGGGTCGACTCGGCGCTGCCACCGGCGGCGTTCGTCATCACGAACGTCGTCACCGAGCTGCGCACCGCCGTCTACGTCGCGATCGCCACCACCCTCGTGCTCGTCCTCGTGCGCCTCGTCATGAAGGAGACGCTGCGGCACGCGTTCTCCGGCGTGTTCGGCGTCGCGATCTCCGCCTTCATCGCCATGAAGACCGGCGAGGCCAAGAACTTCTTCGTCGTCGGCATCGCCACCAACGTCCTCTACGGCGTCGGCTTCCTCGTCTCGGTGCTCGTCCGCCACCCGATGGTGGGCGTCATCATGCGGCTGGTCCTCGACAAGTACCCGAAGGAGTGGCACGAGCACCCCCGGGTCAGGCGCGCGTACTCCGAGGCGACGCTCGGCTGGTCGGCGATGTTCCTGCTCCGGTTCGCCGTGCAGTCGCTGCTGTACAAGGAGGACCAGGTCGGCCTGCTCGCCGCCGCGAAGATCGGCATGGGCTACCCGCTGTTCCTCGCGCTGCTGGCCGTCACCCTGCCGTACGTGAAGTGGCGGACCCGCGACGTGCCCGTACCCGAGTCAGCCGCGGAGGACGAGGCCGAGGCCGGCGGCGAGGACGCCGGCGACCACGCTCCCGAGCCCGTAGGCGAGGGCAGCGGGGCGTGACGAGCCGTCGACCTTGACGACCTCGACGGCGTACGTCGAGAACGTCGTGTACGCGCCCACCAGCCCCACGAGGACGACGCGGCTGGTGACCAGTCCGGCGGCGAAGCAGCCGGTGACGTTGACGACGAACGTCCCCCACGGCCACGCGTCGCCGAGCCGCGCGGTCAGCGCCGAGTCCACGAGGTAGCGCGCCGCCGACCCGAGCGCGCCCAGGGCGAGCACCAGCAGGAACGTCGTCATTCCGGAGCCGCCGCCGCGCCGAGCGCCAGCCCCACGACGGCCGCCGCGACGCCCGCGACGACGGCCACGAGCGCGTACGCCACCGCCGGGCCCTGCCACACCTCCAGCGCGAAGCCGGAGAACGTCGTGAACCCGCCCAGCACGCCCGTCCCGAGCAGCAGTCGTACGCCCTCCGACCGGTCGTCGCGGACCGGCACCCGGCCGACGAGGTAGCCGAGCAGACCCGCGCCGAGGACGTTGACCAGGAACGTCGTGAGCGGGAACGAGCCAGGCCGCACCGGCTCCGCCGCGAGGACGCCCCAGCGCGCGGCGGCCCCCGCCGCGCCGCCCGCCGCGACCAATCCGGTCCGCGCGGGAGTACGGAGCGGCATGCGGGGGAGGGTACTAGCGCAGGCCGGCCATAGGCTGGCCGCGCCAGCACGCCTACGAGGAGTACCCATGCGCCGCGTACGTCCGTCCGTCGCCCTGCTCGCGGCGGCGCCCCTGCTGCTGTCGCTGAGCCAGACCCCCGGCTCGACCGCGACGGCGCGGCCGCCGAAGCTGCCCGTCCCCAAGCTGCGGGCGGACCTGAAGGTCGAGCCGACCGCCGGACGCGACGCCGTACGCCCAGGCGAGACCGCCGCGGTCACGGGCGTCCTGCGCGACGACGACGGCAAGGCGGTCGCGGGGACGTTCGCCGTCGCGGTCGTCGACGCCGCCGGCCGTGAGCTCGGGCGCATCCCCGGCGTGAAGAGCGGCAAGGACGGGACGTTCGGCGTCGTCGTGCCCGGCACCGTCACCAAGCAGGTCGACCCCGGCAAGAACACCGGCTACGTCGAGACCGTCGGCGTGCGCGTCGTCGACGCCGTCGCCGGCAAGACCCGCGTCGCGATGGCGGGCTCCGCGCCGCTCGCCGTCGCGGAGGCCGTCGCCGGACTGGAGCTCGAGAACAACTTCACCTCCGCCGTCGGCTGGGTGAAGCCCGGCGAGACGTACCCGTTCCGCGTCATCGTCCGCAACTACGACGACGCCGACACCGGCGTGACCGTGACGCTGCCCGACGTACCCGGCATGAAGTTCACCGACGTCGAGCCGAGCGACGCGGGCGACCCCGCGTCGGTCAACGGCGGCACCGGCGACATCACCTGGGACATCGGCGGCATCGGCGCCGGCACGGCCACGGAGCCGATCGTCAAGACGCTCATCGTCCAGGGCCGCGCGCTCACGACCGGCGAGGACCCGGAGGTCGTCTGGAAGGACATCTCCACGACGGCGTCGCTGACGTACGGCGGCGGCTCGGCCACCGCGACGAGCCACGGCCCCAAGGTCATCCCGCCGGACGACCTCTACAACACCGCGCGGTACGGCGACCGGCCGTTCCCCGTCGTCCCCGTCGACTACATGGACCGCTCGCACACCGCGCCCGCGCACAGCGGCGAGGCGCTCGCGAACAAGATCAACGACCCGGCGATCAAGGGCTCGACGTTCAACCTGTGGCAGGAGAACTCGTACAAGCAGCTGTACCCGCACGCGACCGTGCCGTCGGCCGGGCTGACGGATGTGCCGTTCCCCGCGGAGCAGATCCAGTTCAGCACGCCGCAGCCGAACGGCGCCTGCACGCCCGACGCGGCCGGGTCGCAGATCACGCGCCAGGAGGCGCAGGGCACCGCGGCGTACCAGAACCGCATCGTCGGCGGCTGGTACCAGCTGCCCGGCAACACCAACTACTACGGCCTCGACAAGGGCGGTCACCAGGCGGCGTACGTCGGCGCCGTCGGGGGCATCGCGCCGCTGTTCGACATCGACAGCGCCTGCGGCCCGCCCGGCAAGGCCGTTTACGACGCCGCCGCCATCGCCGACCCGGAGATCGACTACTCCGACTTCGACACCGACAAGGACGGCGTCGTCGACTTCTTCATGATGGTGTTCGTCGGCGAGGGCGGGCACGGCGGGTCGTTCCCCGTCTACGACAACATCTGGCCGCACTCGTCGAGCCTGGAGTTCTACTACACCGACCCGGTCACCAAACTCACCGGCTACACCACCAAGGACCAGCTCAAGGACCTGCTCGGCCGGCCGCTCTGGTACACCGACGAGCAGCGCGCGCAGATGACGACCGACGACATGGGCGACGACCTCAAGGTCTTCGTCCGCGTCGGGCCGTACAACGTCAACCCCGAGTCGTCGATCGACAAGGCGAGCGTCATCTCGCACGAGTACGGCCACTCGCTCGGCCTGCCGGACTTCTACTCGACCGGCGACCGCAGCACGTACGGCGACTGGAACCTCATGGCGACCGACAAGTCGCAGAACATGGACGTCTTCGGCAAGCAGGACCTCGGCTGGATCGTGCCCAAGGTGCTGCCGCCGGGGAAGACCACGAACGCCGACGGCTGGAAGGACTCGAAGGTCAACACCCACGAGATCACGTGGATGACCCCTGACGGTGACGAGTACACGCTGAGCGGCCCGACCGTCGACAACGGTGAGGCGTACACCGCGAAGCTCCCCGGGCGGCAGCTCATCAGCCCGGAGAAGGTCTCGCAGGGCGCGTCCCCGACGCACGTGTGGTGGTCGGGCGCGGGCAACGACTTCGGCTGCGCTCCCAACGGTGCCCACAACCTCGACGTCTCCCTGCCGGACATGCGCGACGTCCCCGCGGGCACCGAGGTCAAGCTGGAGTTCAACTCGTACTGGGACATCGAGTGGGACTACGACTACGGCTTCGTCCTCACGTCGCCGGACAACGGGCAGACGTACACCTCAGTCGCGTCGGAGAACGGCTACACGACGCCCGCCGTGCAGAACCCGAACACCAACCAGTGCCAGACCAAGTACGGCAACGGCATCACCGGCACCTCGGGCTCGTACGACGCCGGCACCGCCCCCGCCGACCGCGTCGCCTCGGCGCCTGGCCAGTCGCAGTACCCGGACGGGCCGTTCCTCCCCGACTCGTACGACATCTCGCACCTCGCCGGCACCGAGGGCGCTGTCGTGCGCTTCTCGTACGCCACCGACCCCGGCCTCGCGCACCCCGGATGGTTCATCGACGACGTCAAGATCACGGCAGGCGACGAGGTGATCTACGACAGCAACTTCGAGGACTTCGACGCCGACCGGGAGCGGCTCTACAACGGCGGCTGCAAGGAGGACCTCAAGGTCGCGACCCGCTGCACCAAGGGATGGCAGTGGATCTCCTCCGATGCCGACGCGACCGCGGACCACGGCTACTACCTCGAGATGCGCGACCGCAGCGGCTTCGACTACGACGGCAAGGGCGAGAACGACCGCGCCGCCATCGCGTTCGACCCGGGTGTCCTGCTCGTCTACACCGACGAGGCGCACGGCTACGGCAACGCCGGCACCGACGACCCGCCGGCGCAGTCGCCGCTCGACGCCAACCCGACCCCCGGCTCGTTGACCCCGAACCTGAACGACGCGGCGTTCAAGCAGGGCGACTCGTTCTCGGACACCGGGTGGGTCGACAACTACGAGGACCCGTCCACCGAGTCGGGGAACTGGGAGTTCCGGCACGGCTGCCTGAAGTTCAAGGTCGACTCGCTCGCCGGCGACGACATCGGTCCCGACAGCGGGGTGGGGGTCGGCGGGAACCTCGCCGGCGACGTGACGTTCACGACGACGAACCGTTGCGCCGACTTCAACTACGGCTACTCGGGCGACGCGTCCGCGAACGTCGCGCCCACCGCGAAGCTCGCGGTGAAGCCGGAGTCGCCTGTGGTCGGTTCTCCCGTGTCGTTCGACGCGTCGGAGTCGTTCGACGACCGGCAGGCGAGTCCTGACCTGAAGTACGCGTGGGACTTCGGCGACGGCACCTCGGGCACGGGGCGGTCGACCTCGCACACGTACGCGGCGGCGGGGACGTACACCGTGAAGCTGACCGTGACCGACGCCGACGGCGCGGCCACGACGGTGACGGAGTCGCTCGACGTGTCCGCGAAGTCGTCGGGGTCCGGCCCCGGTGACGGGGACGACGACGACGGCCTGCCCGCGACGGGCGGCTCGGAGTGGCTCGCGGTGCTCGCGGTGCTCGGCTCGGCGGCGGCGGTGCTCCTGCGCCGCCGAGCTGCGTCACGCGCCTAGCCGGTTTCGTGATCTTGGCGACGTCTGTGCTGCTCGAGCGGCAGAAACGTCGCCAAGATCACGACCTCGGGCCGAGCACGCCGTCGAGGACGTGGGGCCAGTCACCGTCCCCCACGCCGGCGTTGACGAGCGCGTCTCGCCAGTCCTGGGCGACGACGCGCAGCTGGTACTGGAACGCGTCCCAGTCGCCGTTCGTCCGGATCACGAGTGACGCCTGAAGGCGTTCCGAGGCGTTGCCGTCGTGCACCTGCCGCAGCTCCTCCAGCACGCGTTCCGCGGCCCCGGCGGGGAAGGTCTGTACCACCCAGGCCGCGAGCCGCTCACTGACCGCCATCAGGTGCCGCCGGTGTCAGCCGCCAGACGGTCCACTCGTCCATCGGCTCGGCGCCGAGGGAGCGGTAGAACGCCTGCGCCGGCTCGTTCCAGTCGAGCACCGACCACTCGACGCGGCCGTAGCCGCGTTCCGCCGCGATCGACGTCAACGTCTCCAGCAGCGCCTTGCCGAGCCCACCGCCGCGGTGCGAAGGGCGGACGTACAGGTCCTCGAGGTAGATGCCGTGGCGGCCCAGCCACGTCGAGAAGTTGAGGAACCACAGCGCGAAGCCCACGACCTCGCCGTCCTCCTCGGCGACGTGGCAGTGGACCGCGGGGGAGTCGCCGAAGAGCGCCGTACGCAGCCCGTCCTCGGTCGCGACGACGGCGTCGGGCTCGCGCTCGTACGTCGCCAGCTCGCGGATGAGCGCCAGGACGACCGGCACGTCGTCAGGGACGGCGGGTCTGATCACACGGTCACCTCGGGATGCCGCAAGCGTTTCCTGCAGCGAACGCCATTCCGTCGCGCAACGCTGCAGGAAACGCTTGCGCGGCGGGCGCGGCCGGACCGGCAGCGGCCGGCCTGGGCGGGCGAGCGGAGGTCGGGTCGACCGGCGGCGGGCGTGGCGCCTGAAGGTGCGGTTCGCCGCCGGGACCACGGCCGGCGGAGGCCGGCAGCCGCGCACCCGAAGAGGGCGCCACACGGCCACCGGCCCCCGGCTCGGACCGGAAGGTACGGGTGCTACTTCTTGGTCGCCGCGAAGACCTCGGCGATCTGGTCGACCAGGTCGATGACCTTCTGGCCGTCAGCGGGGTCGAGGGACTTCTTCGCCGCGCCGGCCGCCTTGGTGGCGTCCCAGAACAGCTGGTGCAGGCCCGGGTGCGCGTCGAGGTGCTCGGGCTTGAAGTAGTCGGTCCACAGCACCCAGAGGTGGTGCTTGACGAGGTCGGCGCGCTCCTCCTTGATCTGGATGGCGCGGGTGCGGAACTGCTCGTCGTCGGACGCGGCGTACTTCTCCATGCACGCCTTCACCGAGAGCGCCTCGACGCGCGCCTGCGCCGGGTCGTAGACGCCGCACGGCAGGTCGCAGTGGGCCTCGGCGGTGACGCGCGGAGCCAGCAGGCGGGCCAGCAGCGACATCGGGCTTTCCTTTCGTCGGGTGTTCGTTCAAGGTCTCCAACGACCCTATCCCCGTACGCGAGGAGCCCGCCGAGTGCGCCTGCCCTGGCTGCGCGTCGCCGTCCGCGGGCCGAGCATGATCCCGACGCTCGCGCCGGGGGAGTGGGTCCTCGTCCGCCGTACGGCGTCCCCTCGCCCCGGCGCGGTGGTGCTCGTCAGAACGCCGGAACGCCTCACCGTCAAGCGGCTCGTACGCCTCACGGAGGACGGGTGCTGGGTCGAGGGCGACAACCCCGCCGCGAGCACGGACAGCAGGACGTACGGCGCCGTGCCCCGGCAGGACGTCGTCGGCGAGGTGCGCTGGCGCTACCACCCGTGGCGGCGGGCGGGGCGCGTCCGCTAGACGCGCGTGCCGAGCGACGCGTAGTGCGCGACGCAGGCGTCCCACGACGGGAGCTGCCCGAGCTCGCGAGCCTCCTTGACCGTCGGCGCCTCGCGGTCGCGGTCCGACAGCACCGGCTCCGCGACCTGCCAGTCGATCGCGAGGTCAGGGTCGAACGGCGACAACGTGAACTCCCGCGCCGGGTCGTACTCGCTCGACACCATGTACAGCAGCGAGGTGTCGTCGGTGAGCGCGACGAACGCGTGCCCGATGCCCTCGGCGACGTACACGCCGCGCCGGTCCACGTCGTCGATGCGCACGACGTCCCACGTCCCGAACGTCGGCGAGCCGTCGCGGATGTCGATGACGAAGTCGAGGCCGGCGCCGCGCGGGCAGGAGACGTACTTGGCCTGGCCGGGCGGCACGATCGCGTAGTGGATGCCGCGCAGGACGTCCTTGCGCGAGACGGAGTTGTTGACCTGCTTGACGGTCAGCGGGTGGCCGATGGTCTCGGCGAACGCCGTCGACTTGTACAGCTCCATGAACAGCCCGCGGTCGTCGGCGTGCAGCCTGGGGGTGCCGACCCACGCGCCGGGGACCTTCAACGCCTCGAACTCCATGCCCGCGAGTCTGCCAGCGCGTTGCGGGAGAATCGAACCCATGGAGATCTGGTTCAACCCGTCCTGCTCGAAGTGCCGCATCGGCAAGGGGATGCTCGACGAGGCCGGCGCGGAGTACGACGAGCGGCGCTACCTCGACGAGCCGCCGACCGAGGCCGAGCTCGAACGCGTCCTCGGCCTGCTCGGCGCCGAGCCGTGGGACATCACGCGCTTCGACGAGCCGCGCGCCAAGGAGCTCGACCTGAAGAACGCCGCCCGCGACCGCGCCGCGTGGATCAGGACGCTGGCGGACAACCCGATCCTCGTGCAGCGGCCCATCGTCGTCACCGACGACGGCCTCGCGGTCGTCGGCCGGCCGCCGGAGAAGATCCTCGACCTGCTACGGCCGCCGTCGGGATGACGACGTACTCGGTGGAGTACGGGCACTGGACGACCCTCCAGGTGTCCGGCGCCGTTGTGGCGAGCGTCTGGATGGCGTGGCTGGCGTGGCAGGTGACGCCGGTCCTCGCGCTGCTCGCCTTCGTGGTGCTGGGTGTCGTGTGGTGGGTGGTCCTGCGGATGCTCGTCACGCGCATCCACCTCGTGGGCCGCATGCTCCTCGTCCACACGCCGCTGCGTACCGTGCAGCTCTCCGCCGACGAGGTGTCGATGCGGGTGCCGGCGCTGCGGCTGTCGTACGCCTACCTGCGCGGGCCCCAGCAGATGCGCGGCTTCCAGCTGCCCAACATCGAGGGCACAAGGGAGCTGGCGCGGCTGATCCGCGAAGGCTGACGCGCCGCCCGGACCGCCGGAGGTTACTGGTGAGTAGCGACGTCGTGGCTCACCGGTTCACCCTTGGCGCGCGCCGCTACTCACCAGTAACCACGGGACGGCGGCGCGCTAGAGGATCTTCGAGAGGAACGACTTCGTCCGCGCGTGCTGCGGGTTCGTGAACACCGAGGCCGGTGGCCCCTCCTCGACCACGACGCCGTCGTCCATGAACACCACGCGGTCGCCGACCTCGCGCGCGAAGCCCATCTCGTGCGTCACGACGATCATCGTCATGCCGTCGCGGGCCAGGCCCTTCATGACGTCGAGCACCTCGCCCACGAGCTCCGGGTCGAGAGCCGAGGTCGGCTCGTCGAAGAGCATGAGCTTGGGCTCCATGGCGAGCGCGCGCGCGATCGCGACGCGCTGCTGCTGCCCGCCGGAGAGCATCGACGGGTATGCATCCGCCTTGTCCGACAGCCCGACGCGGTCGAGCAGCTCGCGGGCGCGGCGTTCGGCGGCGTCCTTCTTCAGACCGCGGACGTGGACCGGCGCGCAGGTGACGTTGGACAGCGCGGTCATGTTGGGGAACAGGTTGAACCGCTGGAACACCATCCCGATCTCGGCGCGCTTGCGCGAGACCTCGCGCTCCTTGAGCTCGTACAGCGTGTCGCCGGACTGCCGGTAGCCGACGAGCTCGCCATCGACCGAGAGCCGTCCGCCGTCGATCTTCTCGAGGTGGTTGATGCAGCGGAGGAACGTGCTCTTGCCCGAGCCGGACGGCCCGAGGAGCACCATGACCTCGCGCTCGGCGACCTCGAGGCTGATGCCCTTGAGGACCTCCAGGTGGCCGAAGCGCTTGCGGACACCCTCGGCGCGCACCATGGGGCCGTTCACTTGCTGGCCCCCATGGTCAGCGCGCGCACCTTCATCTGGCCGGCGACGCCGCGGGAGAACCGCTTCTCCAGGTAGTGCTGGCCGACGAGCAGCACGCTCGTCATGCCGACGTACCAGAGGCACGCGGCGACGTACATCGGGAACGGCTGGAACGTCCGTGACCCGATCGCGCTGAGCTGGAAGAACAGCTCGGTGGTGACGGGGACGGCCGCCACGAGCGCGGTGTCCTTGAGCATCGCGATGGTCTCGTTGCCGGTCGGCGGGACGATGACCCGCATCGCCTGCGGCAGCACGACCTTGCGCATGGTGAGCCCGCGTGACATGCCGAGCGCCTGCGCGGCCTCGCTCTGGCCCGCGTCGACCGAGAGGATGCCGGCGCGGACGATCTCCGCCATGTACGCCGCCTCGGACAGCGTCAGCGCGAGCAGGCCGGCGAAGAAGCCGACGAGGATGGTGTTGCCGTCGGCGCCCCAGATCTTGCCGTCCACGGCCTCCAGCCCGGTGAGCCTGGAGAGCGGGCCGCCGAACGGGACGCCGACCTCGATGCGCTGCAGGAGGATCCCGAGGTTGCCGCAGAGCACGCAGAGCACGAGGCGGGGCACCGCCCGGAAGAACCAGGTGTAGAACCACGCGACCGTCGAGATGATGCGGTTGTCCGAGAGGCGCATCACGGCGATGGTGATGCCGAGCAGGACGCCCAGGATCATCGAGTAGACGGTCAGCGTCAGGCTGGTCTTGACGCCTTCGAGGACCGGCTCGCGGAACATGTTCTCGAACATGAACCGCCACTGGAACGCGTCGTTCGTGACGAGCATGTTCACGAACATCGCCACGAGCACGGCGATGACGGCGAGCGCCACCCAGCGCCCAGGGTGCCGGACGGGAACGGCCCGGATGGGCTCCGGGCCGTCCGTCACGACAGTGCTCTCCGAGGTCAGGGGTTGACCGCCGGGTCGGTGATCGCGCCGGCCTCGACGCCCCACTTCTCCAGCGCCGTGCGGTACGAGCCGTCGGCGATCGTCGCCTTCAGTGCGTCGGCCAGCACCTGCGCGAACTCGGTCTGGTCCTTCTTGACGACGTAGCCGTACGGCGCCGAGTCGTAGATCTCGCCGACGAGCTCGAGCTGCTCCTTGGTCTGCTTGACGGCGTACGCCACGACCGGCGAGTCGGCGAGCATCGCGTCGCTCTTGCCGCTGACGACGGCGGTCGTCGCGTCGGCCTGCGACTGGTACTGGTCGATCGTGATCTTGGCCTTGCCGGCGTCGGTGCACTTCTTCGAGCGCGCGGTGACGTCGTCGACCTGGACGGTGTCCTTCTGGACCGCGACCTTCTTGCCGCACGCGTCGTCGGGGTTGAGGCCGGAGCCGGCCTTCGCGGCCCACTGCGTGCCGGCCGAGAAGTAGCTGACCATGTTGGCCGACTTCTTGCGCTCGTCGTTGATCGTGAACGACGAGACGCCGAGCTCGTACTTGCCGGAGTTGACGCCCGCGATGATGTTGCCGAACGGCGCGGTGACGAACTCCGCCTTCAGCCCGAGCTTGGCGGCGACGGCGTTGAACAGGTCGATGTCGAAGCCGACGATCGTCTTGCCGTCCTCGTCGAGGAACTCACTCGGGGCGTACGTCGAGTCGGTGCCGACGAGGATCTTGCCGTCCGACTTGATGTCGGCGGGGACCTTCTCGGCGAGGGCGTTGTCGACGGTCGCCGACGCGCTCGGCGAGACCTCGCCGACGGTGCTCGGGTCGTCGTTCTCGGCGCACGCGAGGCTGGTGAACGCGAGGGCGGCGGCCAGCCCGCCGAACGCGAGCCGGGTTCTGATCGAGACGCTGCGCAACGGGTCCTCCAAGATCGGCGGCTGTTCTTGCGCCGTATCTTGCCGTATCGGTGCGTGCTGGCCGCAAGCGGCGGGCACGACTTGTGCCATGATCGATATCCGGGCGACCCCCGGACCGAGGACCGCCGCGGCAGGACCCTTCCGCCGCAGGCACCGTACGTTCCTCCGGCTCGCGGCCTCCGTGCCGCCGTACTCCAGGAGTCCCTCGTGGACCGGCTGACGTTCGACATCCACCGCGGCGGCAAGATCGAAACCGGCCTGCGGACCCCGCTGAACGACCGCGACGACCTGTCGCGCGCGTACACGCCGGGCGTCGCGGACGTCTGCCTCGCCATCGCGGAGGACCCGGCGCTCGGCTACGAGTACACGCAGAAGTCCTCCACCGTCGCGATCGTCACCGACGGCACCGCCGTGCTGGGCCTCGGCGACATCGGCCCGCTCGCCGCGCTGCCCGTCATGGAGGGCAAGGCGATGCTGTTCAAGCACTTCGGCGGCGTCAACGCCGTGCCGATCTGCCTGGACACGACCGACGTGGGGGAGATCGTCGAGACGGTGGCGCGCCTCGCCCCGGCGTACGGCGGCGTCAACCTCGAGGACATCTCCGCGCCGCGCTGCTTCGAGATCGAGGACCTGCTGCGCGAACGCCTCGACATCCCCGTCTTCCACGACGACCAGCACGGCACCGCGATCGTGGCGCTGGCGGCGCTGCGCAACGCGGCTCTCGTCGTGGAGAAGGACCTCGCGTCGTTGCGCGTCGTGGTCGTCGGCGCGGGCGCGGCCGGGACGGCCGTGACGCGGATCCTGCTCGGCGCGGGGATCCCCGACATCGTCGTGGCGGACAGCAAGGGCGTCCTCGACGAGGACACGCGCCACGACATGTCCGGCGTGAAGGCCGACCTCGCGCACGACACGAACCCGCGGCACGTGCACGACGACGTGGTGGGGGCGTTGCGCGGCGCCGACGTGCTCATCGGCGTGTCCGGTCCGCACTCGATCCCCGACGAGGCGATCGAGACGATGGCTGACGGCGCGATCGTGTTCGCGCTCGCCAACCCGGTGCCCGAGGTCGATCCGGCACGCGCGCTGAAGACGGCGGCCGTCGTGGCGACCGGGCGCAGCGACCTGCCGAACCAGATCAACAACGTGCTGGCGTTCCCCGGCGTGTTCCGCGGCGCGCTCGACGTGCGCGCCTCGACGGTCAACGAGGCGATGAAGCTCGCCGCGGCGGACGCGATCGCGGCGTGCGTGCCGGAGCCCGCGCCGGACCTCGTGATCCCGAGTGTGTTCCACCCGGAAGTCGCGTCGTCGGTGGCGGCGGCGGTGGCGCAAGCGGCGCGTGACACGGGAGTGGCCCGCGCCTGACGCGGACAGCCGCCTGGGGCACGATGAGTATCGACGAAGGGAGGCGGTCATGAGCACGACCGAAGCGCACGCCGAGCCGCCACGCCCATCGCCCCCGATGTCGATGGACGCATTGGCCCGCGCCCAGGGTGTCCGACCGGTGCGCTCGCTCGATGACCTCGCGCTCGACGTCTGGACCTCCGACGCCGAGCTGGACGCTTTCCTCGCGGACGTCCGCCGCGCCCGGCAGTCCGACCTCGGCTGAGCTTGTGGCGTACGTCGTTCTCGACACGGGCGTCGCGTCGCTGCTCAGAAGCGCCGCCTTCCGGAGCACTTCGTCGCGGCGCTCGCCGGTAACACGCTGTGCGTCACGTTCGTGACCGTCGGGGAGCTCGCGAAGTGGGCGCACGTACGCGCCTGGGGGCCGCGCAGTCGTGACGCGCTCGATCGCTGGCTGCGGCAGGTGGTCGTCCTGCCTTGCGACGTCGAGGTGGCCCGGATCTGGGGGCCGTTGGCAGGGGCGGCGCAGCAGCGCGGCCGCCCTCGCCCTGGCAACGACATGTGGGTTGCCGCGTGATGTCCGCATCGGGACCTGCCGCTGGCGACGCGCAATGACAAGGACTTCGCCGACTTCGTCGAGCACGAGGGACTCAGGCTGGCCGCGCCGTAGTCTGGCGTGCGCCTAGCGGCGCCGCCCGCGGCTGGGATAGACACGGCGCATGGCGGACGAGACGTACGGCCCGTTGCCCGAGGTCACCGATCGCGCGGCCTGGCAGGCGAGGCTCGACGACCTGCTGGTCAGGGAGAAGGCGCACACCAGGGCCGGCGACGCGCTGGCCGCCGAACGCCGCCGCCTCCCGATGGTCGAGGTGGACCCGCGAACGCCGCTCGTCGGCGCCGCGGGGCGGGTGCCGTTGCTCGACGTGTTCGACGGCAGGTCCCAGCTGATCGCGTACTTCCACATGTGGCACACCGGCAAGCCGGCGCCGGAGCAGTGCGAGGGCTGCACGTTCTCCACGACCCACGTCACCGAGCTGGCGTACCTGCACTCGCGGGACGTGAGCTACGCGACGTTCTGCGAGGGGCCGTACGACGAGAGCTCGCGCTACCGCGACTTCATGGGGTGGACCGTGCCCTGGTACTCCGTGCCGGAGGACGCCGTCGACCGGCTGGTGGCCGGCCGGCACTTCGGCATCCTCGTCAGCTACCTGAGGGACGGCGGCCAGGTCTACGAGACGTACTGGACCACGGGGCGCGGCAACGAGTTCATGGGCAACTCGTACGGCTTCCTGGACCGGACCGTCTACGGCCGGCAGGAGCACTGGGAGGACTCGCCCGAGGGGTGGCCCCAGCACTGGGGCAGCAGGGACGGGTCGGCGTTCCGGCTGAACGGCCGCCCGACCGCGCAGTGGCCCCGCATCGAGGCCGGCCGTGACGACAGCCTCGATGCGGGCCCTGCTGAGCGCTAGACGCAGTTGGGCAGCGACCGGCAGGTGTTGATGTCCGGCACCGTCGGCCCGCAGAGGTTGAGGACGGTGGCGGCGGCGCCGACGACCTCGGTCAGCTCGTCGGCCGTGAGCTCGGTCAGCCGCTCCGCGTTCAGGGACAGCGTGCGCTTGGCCATGGTGATTCCTCCGTAGGGTGAGTACTAGCGACAGCCGCCCAGCGACGGGCAGGTGTTGACGTCGGGCACGGTCGGCCCGAGGGTGTCGCAGATGCCGCCGTCGGTCCCGGCGGCGCCGACGACCGCGCCGAGGTCCTCGGCGGTCAGCTCGGTCAGGCGCTCGGCGCGCAGCGCCAGCGTCCGCTTGGTCATGGTGTCCTCCCCGTTCTGGGTGCAGGCGAGCACTGTGAACCTTCCGGACAGTGACGACAAGGGGGACATCCGGGACGATGGCGGCTCCCCTCGACCAAGGAGCCCCTCATGCGCCGCCTCACCCTCCGCAAGGAGACCCTGACCGAGCTCTGCCCGGACGACCTCGCGCACGTCGTCGGCGGCACGGTGAAGACGACGACCGTGGTGGCCTCGACCGCCGTCGCCTGCCTCAGCGACATGCTCGCCAACTGCGACAGCAACCTGCGCCCCTGCGTCTCGAACACCTGCACGCGCTGACGTCGCGTTAAGGTCGGCGGCGTGCTGGGAGTCGCTGTCAGGACCGGGGAGTCACTCGCGGGGTCGCGTGGTCGATGGCGGCTGCGGCAGCAAGTGTCCGGTATTGCGCGGTGCATCGAACGCGGGGCATCCGGCTCCGTTTCGGGGGTCCCGTGAGTGCCTCGGATGTGCTCGGTCTGATCGGTGTTCTCTTCGCCCTGTATCAGATCCGGAAGGCCGAACGCGCGGCGCTCGCGGCAAAGAAGGCAATTGAAGCAACATCGGCACAGGTAAATGTGTATAGCCTCCTCCTGCTTGTGACTGATCTCATGCTGGTCGAGCGTGACCTTGAGCGGGTTGCAATTTCAGACCAATCCAATGAAACCTTGTCTAGGCTTCGCGATTGGCAAGCGTATGCGAGCGATCTTCGCGGGCTTCTAGCAGAACATCCAACTCTAGTGCAAGGCCTGGATGAGAAAGTGCAGGAATCTATGGTTCTGGCAACCCAATCACGCAGTTTGATTGCTAAGCGCCGCGCAAAACCTGAAGCGGCGACGACAAAGATTCGTGCTGTCGCTAATGAGGTTGTACTACTTGCAAGAACGGAGGCAGCGCGGGTTCGGGCTAATGTCCCAGTGCCAGAGCCGGTTCCTACGCTCAATGATGACTTGATGTCGGCGTGGGGCTGGGCTATGAATTTGATCAAGCGGAAGTAGGTTACATGCGCGACTACGGCACCAACCGACTCTGGGCGCTCGCTCAACGACTGATTGCACTCACGGAGCAAGGGAAGGTCTCATGGAGCGAGGGGGCCGCAGCGGACTCGTTCCAGCTTGCCGCGAGCAGTGCATCTGTGACAATTGCAAGCCGTGACGCAGATGGACGTGCACCATTTCAATTGGATGTTTATAGTGACTCTGGGACTGTAGTAGACTCGCTTGAGTCCGAATTGAGATGGGATGAGGAGGCTCAAGTCGACTACCCGGCCGAGTGGAATGATGCGCTTGAGACGTTGTATGAACGGGCTAAGCGAAGCGCATTGAATATCGACACAGTTATTGACTCCCTAATAGCCGAATTGCCTGAGCCTGATACGGCGCCTCCTTTCTAGGATAGGGTCGGCGGCGTGCTGGGAGTCGCTGTCACGTCGTTCGGGGAGTCGCTCGCCGGTCTGCACGTCGGCGACGTGCCGGACGCCGCCGTACCGGACGGCTGGGTACGCGTCGCGGTCAGGGCCGCTGCCCTCAACCACCACGACCTGTGGTCGCTGCGCGGCGTCGGGCTCAAGCAGGAGCAGCTGCCGATGGTGCTCGGCTGCGACGCGGCGGGAGTCACCGACGACGGCCGCGAGGTCGTCGTGCACGCCGTCGTCGCGGACGCCGCCGACGGCGACGAGACGATGGACCTGCACCGCACGCTGCTCTCCGAGAAGCACCCGGGCACGCTCGCCGAGTACGTCGCCGTCCCCGCCCGCAACGTCGTCCCGAAGCCGGCGAGCCTCTCCTGGGAGGAGGCGGCCTGCCTGCCGACGGCGTGGCTGACGGCGTACCGGATGCTGTTCACGATGTCCGGCCTTCAGCCCGGTGGCCGCGTGCTGGTGCAGGGCGCCGGCGGCGGCGTCTCGACGGCGCTGGTCGCGCTCGCCAGGGCCGCGGGCTACGTCGTCTACGTCACCAGCCGCGACCCCGCGAAGCGCGAGCGTGCGCTCGGCATCGGCGCGCACGCGGCGTTCGAGCCGGGCGCCAGGCTGCCGGAACGCGTCGACGCCGTCATGGAGACGGTCGGCGCGGCCACGTGGGACCACTCGCTCAAGGCGCTGGAGCCCGGCGGGACGATCGTCGTGGCCGGCGCGACGAGCGGCGCCGACCCGTCCGCCGACCTGCGCCGCGTGTTCTTCCGGCAGCTGCGGATCGTCGGCTCGACGATGGGCACGCGGGCCGAGCTGGTACGCCTGCTGCGGTTCCTCGACGCGACGGGGGTGCGCCCTTTCGTCGACTCGGTACGCCCGCTCGCCGAGGCCCGCGCGGCGTTCGAGCGGCTCGATGCGGGCGAATCGTTCGGCAAGCTGGTCCTCACGACGTAATGTCCGAGGATGCGACGCATCCTCCTCGCGCTCGCCGTCACGGCCGCGCTGCTCCCCGCCACAGACGCGAACGCCGCCATCGACCCGCGCCAGGTCAGGGCGTCGTACGCGCGCGTGCTCACCGGCCTCAGCTCGCCGGTCGCGATGGCCCACCCGCCGAACGACTCGCGGCTGTTCGTCGCGGAGCGCACCGGCAGGATCCGGGTGGTCCGCAACGGCGTGCTGAAGGCGACGCCGTTCCTCGACCTGACCCGGCGCGTCGACACGTCCGGCGAGGGCGGCCTGCTGGGGCTGGCGTTCAAGCCGAACTATGCGCGGACGGGGCTGTTCTTCGTCGCGTACACCGATGCGAACATGACGCTGAAGGTCCGCCGCTACCGCGCGACGAGCCCGACCAGCGACACCGCCAACGCCACCGGCGTGGACGTCATCTCGATCCCGCACCCTGGCGCGAGCAACCACAACGGCGGGCAGCTGGCGTTCGGGCCCGGCGGGTACCTGTTCATCGGCACCGGTGACGGCGGCGGCAGCGGCGACCCGAACGGCAACGCGCAGAACCTCGACGTCCTGCTCGGCAAGATCCTGCGGATCGACATCACGACGTACACGGCGACCACGACGACGGCGTACTCCTCGCCGTCCACGAACCCGTACTACGGCAGCACGCCGGGCCGCGCGGAGATCTGGGCGAGCGGGCTGCGCAACCCGTGGCGGTTCTCGTTCGACAAGGGGAACGGCCACCTCTACATCGGCGACGTCGGGCAGGGCGCGCGCGAGGAGGTGGACCGCATCTCGACGCCGGGGCGCAACCTCGGCTGGGACTGCCGCGAGGGCACGTTGAACACCGCGACGCAGTACGGCGGGTCGTACTGCAAGTCCTCCGGCTACACGCCGCCGCTGGTGGAGTACAGCCACGACTTCGGCTGCGCGGTCATCGGCGGCTACACGTATCGCGGCGGCCGCTACGCCTCCCTCGTCGAGGGCCACTACCTCTACGGCGACTACTGCTCGGGCCGGCTCTGGCTGACCGGCCTCGACTCGGGCGGCGTACGGCGCACGAGCCAGGTGGGGACGTTCGCCGGCAACATCCTCGCCTTCGGGCGCAGCAACGCCGGCGAGCTCTACCTGCTCGCGGACAACGGGAGCGTCTACCGGATGGCGTTCGCGCGCCGGTGAGAGTGGCGGTGGTCGCGGGCCCTGACCCGGGGCACGCGTTCCCCGCGATCGCGCTGGGGCTCGCGCTGCGGCGGCGGGGCTGCGCGGTGGTGTTCGTCAGCGGGACGCAGTGGGAGTCGGTGCCGCTGGAGTTCATCCCGATCGGCGCGACGCCGGCGCAGCCGGAGGATGCCGACTTCGGCTGGGTGCTCTGGGAGCGGCCGAAGCAGCTCGCGCCCGGCATCGCGGAGTCGCTGCGCGAGTGGCGCGCGGACCTCGCCGTCGTGGACACGCTGACGGTGCCGGGGTGGTTCGCGGCGGACCTCGCCGGGGTGCCGAGGGTCGAGCTGGTGCCGCACGGCCTCCAGGTCCCCTCCAAGCACCTGCCGCCGCCGGGCAGCGGTCTCGCGCCTGGACGCGGGCCGCTGGGGTGGCTGCGGGACAGCGTCATGCGCAGGCAGCACATGAGGTCGTACGAGATCGGCATGGCCGCCTGCCGCGCCTCCCGCGAGTCGCTCGGCCTGCCACCGGAAGGGCCGCCGATCGCGACGCTCGTGGCGACGCTGCCGGGGCTGGAGCCGCCGCGACGCGACTGGCCGGAGCGGACGTACGTCACCGGGCCCATGGAGTGGGACCCCGCGGCGAACGACCTCGCGGAGCCGCCGGGGGAGGGGCCGTTGGTGTTCCTCGCGGACTCCTCCGCGGGCGGGCGGCCGCAGACGCTGCTCGCGAGCGCGGCCGAGGAGCTGCGCGGGCTGCGGGTGGCGTGCACGAAGTTCGGGGAGCCGGTGACCGGGCTGCCCGAGGGGTTCGTGGCGGGGCCCGGGCGGCAGGCGCCGCTGCTCGACCGCGCCGCTGTCGTCGTCTGCGCGGGCGGGCACGGCATGGTCGCGAAGGCGCTCGTGCGCGGCCTGCCGCTCGTGGTCGTGCCAGGCCCCGGCGACCAGAGGGAGAACGCCCTGCGCGTCGCCCGTCTCGGCGCGGGGCTGGTCGCGGAGCCGGGCGGGCTGCGTACGGCGGTCGATCGGGTGCTGGGCGACCCGTCGTACGCCGCCGCCGCGCGCCGCCTCGCCGCCACCGCCGAGGGGCTCGGGCCGGACCACGCGGCCGGGAGGGTCCTGGCGGCGGCTGGCGAAGACTGCTGAGTCAGCGCCCCCACCCCCTCAGGGAGATCGCATGATCCGTCTTGCCCTGGTCGCCGCCGCGACCGCCGCCCTCGGCGTCACCCTCGCCCCCGCCGCCTCTGCCGACAGCGTCGAGTGCCGGCACCCGTGGGTCGAGACCTGGACCGGCCTCTACCACCCGCTCACCGGCGAGCGCATCAACTACTGCACGCCGACCTGGCCCGCGCCGTGACCCGCCGCGTGCTCGCGGCCGCGGCTCTCGCCGTCGCCGCCCTCGCTCCCGTGGCCTCCGCCGCACCGGACCTGCCCAAGCCCGGGCTCCCCGGCGGCCAGTGCGACGGCGTCGTCGACACGCTGTGCCGCGACTTCGTCTGCGGTCCCGACGACCTCGACTGCGGCATGATCCCGCCCTGCCTGCTCTGGGTCTGGACCTCGGGGTGCGTGCTGTGAGGCGCCTCCTGATCTCCGGCCTGCTGGTCGCGGCGTCGTTCGGCGTCCCGGCTCCGGCCCAGGCCGGCCCGGTCGGCGACTGCTCGGGCACCGTCGACGTCCTATGCGTCAAGGGGGAGTGCGTGCCCGACTACCCGTGCGGGCTCCAGCTCTGCGTGATCTACGTCAAGCCCGACTGCCTCTAACCCCTCGAAAGGTGATCCCCTCATGAAGCGCCTGCTCCTGGCCGCCGTCCTCGGTGCGGCCGCTCTCGGTGTCACGACCCCCGCTTCCGCCGCGATCGGCGGCGGCTGTGACGGCAAGGTCGACGTCGCCTGCAACGAGACCCCCTGTCAGCCCGACTACCCGTGCACCATCAACATCTGCCTCGTCTGGGTCGGGAAGTGCGTCGTATGACGCGCCTGATCGCAGCCGCGGCGCTGGCGGCGGCGGCGTTCGCGACGCCGGCCGTCGCGGAGCCGTTCGGCGAGTGCGACTACACGGTCGACGTCGCGTGCGAGTCGGAGAACCCGTGCTACCCCGACGTGTGCACGATCCGGTTCTGCGTCGTCAGCGTCCGCGGCTGCCAGGTCGAGTTCAGCATCTAGTGCGGGTCGCCGGGGAACACGTCGGTCTCGGACTCGTGCCAGACCGGGTGGTCGCCTGAGGTCTCGACGTTGAAGCCGTAGTCGAAGACCAGGGAGCCGCCGTACGTCGCCCCGACGGACGTGAGCGACGCCGCCGCCACCGAGAGCAGCACCATCGCTCCGGTGGCGGCGCCGTCCGCGCCCAGCCGCACCGCGATGTCCACCAGCACGAAGACCGCCGCGCCGATCATGAGGACCGCGTGCGCGTTGATGGTCCGCCGCGCCTGGGTGCCGACCTGGCTCGAACGGTGCCAGTCGGCCCAGCCGGTGAGCATCGCCAGCACGCTGACGACGGCGCCGCCGACGAGGACGTACGTCCCCGCCTCGCGCAGCGATGCCGAGTCCTGCAGCGCCGACAGCACGTCGAACGCCGCAGCGAAGACGTACGCCGCCACGGGGATGTCGGTGAGCGGCGGGTGGAACGGCTTGCCGGCGTAGCCGCGCAGGCCCTTGAACTTGCGACCCTTCACGACCAGCGCGGGCTTGAACGAGAACTTCCTCATGGCTGTCCTCCCTGCCTACGGCAAGGCGCAGGCGGCCAAGATCATTCCTCGTCGTCGAGCCGCGCGAGCCACGTCGCGAGCCTGTCGACCGGCGTCTCGAACTCCGGGTTGAGGTCGACGAAGTCCCGAAGCCGCTCGGCGAGCCAGGCCAGCGTGACCTGGTCGTCGCCGCGGCGTTCGGCCAGCTCCTCGATCCCCTTGTCGGTGAAGTACATCCGCTCCTCCGGCTGCGGCCCTGCTCGTTCTCTGACGTCCAGCCGCCCCTCTCACGCGTGGTGATCTTCAAAGAACGCGAGTGCCCGCGGGGCGGGGGCCGGCGCGCGTCCCTGCGGACGGGCTACTCCGCGAAGGCCGTCTCGACCAGCGTCGCCTGCTCGACCTCGTGGACCTTCGACGACCCCGACGCGGGGGACGCCGACGCCTTGCGCGAGACCCGCCGCAGCGTCTGTCCGTCGCCGAGCGCCTCGGTGAGGTTGAGCGCCATGAACGGCCACGCGCCCTGGTTGGCGGGCTCCTCCTGCACCCACACGACGTCCTTGGCGCCGGTCTCCGCGAGCGCCGTACGGATCGCGTCCATCGGCAGCGGGTAGAGCTGCTCGACGCGCAGCAGCGCGACGTCGTCGTGGGAGTGCTTGGCCTTGTACGCCGCCAGGTCGTAGTGCACCTTGCCGGCGGTGAGGAGGACCCGGCGGGCGCCGGTCGTGCCGTCGGAGATGACCGGCTGGAAGCCGCGCGTCGTGAAGTCGGCGGCGGTGGAGGTGGCGGCCTTGTTGCGCAGCATCGACTTCGGCGTGAAGACGACGAGCGGTCGGCGCTTCGGGCGCTTCACCTGCGCGCGCAGCAGGTGGAAGTAGTTGGCCGGCGTGCTCGGCGCGGACACCGTGATGTTGTCCTCGGCGCAGAGCGTGAGGAACCGCTCGATCCGCGCGGACGAGTGGTCGGGGCCCTGGCCCTCGTAGCCGTGGGGGAGCAGGAGGACGAGGCCGCTGTGCTGGCCCCACTTCGCCTCCCCGGCGGCGATGAACTCGTCGATGATCGACTGCGCGCCGTTGACGAAGTCGCCGAACTGCGCCTCCCAGCAGACGAGCGCGTCGGGGCGTTCGACGGCGTAGCCGTACTCGAAGCCGAGCGCCGCGAACTCGCTCAGCAACGAGTCGTACACCCAGAACGGTGCCTGCTCGCCGAGGTGGCAGAGGGGGACGTACTCGGCGCCGGTGTTGCGGTCGACGACGACGGCGTGCCGCTGGCCGAACGTGCCGCGCCGCGAGTCCTGCCCGGCGAGCCGGACGGGGTGCCCCTCGAGCAGCAGCGCGCCGAACGCGAACTGCTCCGCCAGCGCCCAGTCGACGGCGTCGTCGGAGAGCATCTGCGCGCGCCGCTGCAGCTGCGGCAGCAGGCGCGGGTGGACGGTGAAGCCCTCGGGGACCGACAGCTGCGCGTCGACGACCCGCTTGAGCACCTCGTCGTCGGTGGTCGTGTCGAGCGGCCCCGCCTCGGCCGGCTCCATGGGCGGCTCGACAGAGGGCCGCGACTCGCTGTCGCGGGTCTGCACGAACACCGCCTCGAGGTGACCCTGGTAGTTGCGCAGGACCTCCTCGGCGTCGGCCACGGTGATGTCGCCGCGGCCGATCAGCGCCTCGGTGTAGCGCTTGCGCGTCGAACGGTGCGCGTCGATGAGGTCGTACATCAGCGGCTGCGTGAACGACGGCTCGTCGACCTCGGAGTGGCCGCGGCGGCGGTAGCAGATCATGTCGATGACGACGTCCTTGTGGAACCGCTGGCGGAACTCGAACGCCAGCCGCGCCACCCTGACGACGGCCTCGGGGTCGTCGCCGTTCACGTGGAAGATCGGCGCCTGGATCATCCGCGCGACGTCGGTGCAGTAGACGGACGAACGCGCCGCCGTCGCGGCGGTCGTGAAGCCGAGCTGGTTGTTGACGACGACGTGCAGCGTGCCGCCGGTGCGGTAGCCCGAGAGCTGCGAGAGGTTGAGCGTCTCGGCGACGACGCCCTGGCCGGCGAACGCCGCGTCGCCGTGCAGCAGCACGGGCAGCACGGTGTAGCCGGCCTCGCCCTTGTTGATGCGGTCCTGCTTGGCCCGCACGATGCCCTCCAGCACCGGGTCGACGGCCTCGAGGTGCGACGGGTTGGACGCGAGCGAGACCGCGACGGAGCCGCCGTCCTGCGCCTTGAACGTCCCCTCCGCGCCGAGGTGGTACTTCACGTCGCCCGAGCCCTGCGTGGTGCTGGCGTCGAGGTCGCCGTCGAACTCCCGGAAGATCTGGCCGTACGACTTGCCGACGATGTTGGCGAGGACGTTGAGCCGGCCGCGGTGCGGCATGCCGATGGACACCTCGTCGAGCCCCGCCGTCGCGGCCTCGCCGAGCACCGCGTCGAGCAGCGGGATGACGCTCTCGCCGCCTTCGAGCGAGAAGCGCTTGTGGCCGACGTACTTGGTCTGCAGGAAGTTCTCGAACGCCTCCGCGGCGTTGAGGCGTTCGAGGATGCGCAGCTGCTCGTCGCGGTCCACCTGCTCGTGCGGCCGCTCGACGCGCTCCTGGATCCACTGCCGCTGCGCGGGGTCCTGGATGTGCATGTACTCGATGCCTGTGGTGCGGCAGTACGAGTCGCGCAGCACGCCGAGGACCTCGCGCAGCTTCATCGTCTGCTGGCCCGCGAAGCCGCCCGTCGGGAACTCGCGGTCGAGGTCCCACAACGTCAGGCCGTGGTTGAGGATGTCGAGGTCGGCGTGGCTGCGGGAGCGGTAGTTGAGCGGGTCGACGTCGGCCATGAGGTGGCCGCGGACGCGGTACGCGTGGATCAGCTCGACGACGCGCGCCGGCTTCTCGATCTGGCCCTCGCGGGTCGTCGTGATGTCGCGCACCCAGCGGACGGGCTCGTACGGGATCCGCAGGCTGTAGAAGACCTGCTCGTAGAAGCCCTCCTCGCCGAGCAGCAGGTTGGCGAGCGTGCGCAGGAAGTCGCCGCTCTGCGCGCCCTGGATGATCCGGTGGTCGTACGTGCTCGTCAGCGTGATGACCTTGCTCACGGCCAGCTCGGCGAGCGTGTGCGGCGCGGCGCCCTGGTACTCGGCGGGGTACTCCATCGCGCCGACGCCGACGATCGCGCCCTGGCCCTGCATGAGCCGCGGCACGGAGTGGACGGTGCCGATGGTGCCGGGGTTGGTCAGCGAGATCGTCGTGCCGGCGAAGTCGTCGGCGGTGAGCTTGTTGTTGCGTGCCCTGCGGACGACGTCCTCGTACGCCGCCCAGAACGTCGCGAAGTCCATCGTCTCGGCGTTCTTGACGCTCGGCACGACGAGCTGGCGCGAGCCGTCCTCCTTCTGGAGGTCGATGGCGAGGCCGAGGTTGACGTGCTCCGGCGTGACGAGGACCGGCTTGCCCTTGTCGTCGGTGGCGTAGCCGTTGTTCATCTCCGGCATGGCCTTGCAGGCCTGCACGACGGCGTAGCCGATGAGGTGCGTGAAGCTCACCTTGCCGCCGCGGTTGCGGGCGAGGTGGCGGTTGACGACGGTGCGGTTGTCCTCGAGCAGCTTCGCCGGAACGGCGCGCACGCTGGTCGCCGTGGGAACGCCGAGCGAGGCCTCCATGTTCTGCACGACGCGCGCGGCGGCGCCCTTCAGCGGCGTGCCGTCGGGGGCGGCCTTCGGCTTCGGCGCGGCCTCGACCGGCTTCGGCTCGACGACGGTGCCCGCCGCCTTCTCGGTGACGACGGTCGCCTCGGTGGGCGGCAGCGGCTCCGTACGATCCGCCGCCGGCGACTCGCCCGGCGAGTAGTCGGCGAAGAAGTCCCACCACGCCCTGTCGACGGAGTTGGGGTCGGCGAGGTACTGCTGGTAGATCTCGTCGACGAGCCAGACGTTGGTGCCGAACTCGGCGAGGCGGTCGGACTGGGCGGACATGCGGGAAATCGTCTCCTGACACGGGGTGAGTGGCCGCTCTAGGCTACGCTCGCCCGCCCGCGCGGGGCGTGCCGGGGTCCCTACCCCCGACGAGGGGAGCGCACGATGCGCCGCGCCACCGTCCTGCTGTCCGCCTGCGTCGCCGTCGCCGCCGTCGCCGGAGCCGTCTCGGGGGCCGGTGCGGCGCCGCGCCCCGCCAGGACCACGTTCGCGTCGTACGCCGCCCCGCCCGGCATGGGAGACGACGCGGGCGAGCCGACGCTCGGGGTGCACCCGAAGACCGGCGCGGTGCTGTTCCAGTCGGCGCAGAACGTCCTGCGCGTCACCGGCTTCGACGGCCGCGGCGGCGCGACGTGGACCGACGTGACGCCGCTGCTCCCCGGCCTCTACACGTTCGACCCGATCCTCGAGACCGACGTCGGGACCGGGCGGACGTTCACGTCGCAGCTCGACCTCTACTGCTCCCGGATGGCGTACACCGACGACGCCGGCAGGAACTGGACGCAGGTGCCGCTCGGCTGCTCGCCGGGCGCGACGTTCGACCACCAGAGCGTCGGCGTGGGCAAGCTGATCGGCGGCGACCCCGACGCGTACCCGAACGCCGTCTACTACTGCGCGCAGACCGGCGTCACGGCGATGTGCGGCGTGAGCACCGACGGCGGGGACACGTTCGGTCCCGCGGTGCCGGCGTTCTCGATCAACGACTGCACGACGTCGCACGGGCACCTCAAGTCCGGTCCGGACGGCACGACGTACCTCCCCTCGTGGGCCTGCGGGGATCGCGCGGGCCTCGCGCGGACGACCGACAACGGCAAGTCCTGGCAGGTGCGTACGGTGCCCGGCTCGACCGTCGGCGACGCGATGCACCCTTCCGTCGGCGTCGGGTCGGACGGCACCGTCTACTTCGCGTGGGGCGGGCGGCTGCCCGGGCAGGCCGGCGGGCCGCCGTACGCGTCCGTCTCGCGCGACCGCGCGGGCACGTGGACCAAGCCCGTCCGCCTCGGCGCGGAGCACGGCATCGTCAACACGCGCTTCGTGACGACCGTCGCGGGCGACGGCGACCGGGCGGCGGTGGCGTACCTCGGCTCGAAGACCGGGGGCGACGGCTCCGACGCGGCGTTCATGGGGACGTGGCGGCAGTACGTGTCGTTCACCTACGACCGCGGCAGGCACTGGACGACGGTGGAGGCGACGCCGCCGGTGCAGGCCGGCACGATCTGCACGTCGGGCGCGCTGTGCGGCGCCGACCGCAACCTCCTCGACTTCAACGACCTGGTGATCGACGGGCGCGGACGGGTGCTGGCGGCGTTCGCCGACGGGTGCCCGGGCGCGGTCTGCACCCGGGCGACGCGGCTGGCGAAGGCGACGATCGCGCGGCAGGAGTCGGGCCGCGGGCTGCTACGGCGCTACGACGGGCGGTAGACCAGCACGCTGAAAGCCACGCCGAGGCAGCCGGCGCAGAGCCCGATCATCACCGCGGCGGCAAGCACGTCCGGACCGTTGCTCGCGAGGGTGAGCGACACGTGGACGGCGAAGTACGTCCCGAACATCCGCGCCGCCTGCCGGAACGTCGGCTCCTTCGCGAACGCGTTCGGGTCGGCGGCGCGCGCCCGCGCCTCCTCCAGGACCCGGCGCCAGAGCGCGCGCCCGAGCAGCCATCCGGCCGCGAGCCCGGCGACGGCGGCCACGGCACCGGCCCACGCCTCCGTCGAGCCGAGCGCGTCGGACTTCCTGAACCGCATCCACGCCAGCGCCGCGCCGACGTCCGCCATGAGCAGGAAGGTGACGACGTACGGCCAGCGCCCCGGAGCCTTCACGGGAGCGGCGTCCGTCGTGGTCACGCCGCGGAGCCTGCCCCCTTCTGGGCGCGCGCTACCGTCTGCGCCGTGAAGGCGTTCGGCGCGGTGCTCGTCGCGCTCGCGGTGGCGCTGGCACCCGCCTGCGCGGACGACGGGGCGTACCAGGCCGACAACAAGGCCCTGCTCGCGACGATCCCGGTCTACCCGGGCGCACGTGAGATCGAGCGGGAGGACGCCGTCCGTACGGTCGAGGAGCACGAAGCGGGGTGGACGCTGCGCGCCATCTACACGCTGCCCCCCGGCGTGACCGTCGAGCAGGTCCTCGGCTACTACCGCGACAACCTGCCCGGCTGGACGCCGGACCCCGGCTGCTGTGCCGGGCTGGATGTCGCGTCGTTCCTGCGCGGCGACGAGAGCGTCAGCGTCAACGCCGACAACGTCGAGGCGCCCGTGCACACGTACGAGGTCGGCGTGGACGCCCACCGCACGAGGGACGACGGGCGCTTCTGAGCCGCGCACGAGCGGCGCTCCGCGTTTTTGTCACACCCCCGCAATACCGTGTGGTCATGGCGTCATCCGAGCTCGACACCGCGCTGCAGTGCTTCGCCGCCGCGGGGGCGGAGCGCGGGCTGTTCTACCTCAGCGTCCCGATCACGACGGGGCGCAGGGAGTTCGCGCTGATGCGTGAGCTGGGCGTCGAGCGCGAGGCACTGCGGGTGTCGCACCGCGAGCGGTGGCTCGACGACGTCGTCCGCCCCAACGAGCGCGACGCCCTGCTGTGGACGGAGGCGTTCAGCGAGGGCGTCGGCCTCGGCCACCTCGTCGTCAACCCAGGGCGCCTCCAGCGCGACCACTGGAGCCAGCGGCACTACGACGAGCTCTGGACGGCGCTGCTCGAGACGTTCCCCGCCAAGGTGGTGGCGACGCCGGAGTGGGCGTACAGCCGCGGCGCGCGGGTCGAGATCGCGCTCGCCCTGCGCCGCGACCTGCCGGTGCTGACGCTCGACGGGACCTACCTCACCGCCGCCGACCTCGCCGCCCAGCGCGACGCCGCCGACGCGCGCCTGGCGGAGTGGGGGTTCGACCCCGGCGCGGTGCTGCCGGGCCTCGACGTCGAGGTGACCGAGCCCGCGGCGCACGGCGAGCGGCCACCGGAGTACGACGCCATGCAGGTGTTCTCGTGGCTCATCCGCGAGCGCAACTACCAGCTGCGGAAGTTCGGCGTCGCGCAGGACGACGAGCACACGCGCGCCGACGGCGTCCGCCAGGACGGCTGGTGGTGGCGCCAGCTGCTCAACTACTTCCACCGCGCGGGGGTGCTCGGGCTCGACACCCCCAACGGCCGGCAGGCGCTCGCCAAGTTCACGGCGACCGCGTGCGGGCTGACAGAGAGCGTCATCCGGGTGCACGGGCCGCTGCCCGAGCCCGGCCATCCGAGCGGCCACGTCGAGGGGAGCGGGCATGGGGGACACGCAGGACAGTCGTAAGCGGGCGATCGCCGCGACGTCATACGGCGAGGTGCTCGACGCGACGAAGCACCAGGACGACAAGATCGGCCGCATCGTCACCGCGGTGTCGTTCCTCATCGCGGCGTCGCTGACGCTCGCCAACATGTCGGGCATCACGATCACCCGCCGGTTCGTGGTCGACGGCGCGGAGCGCCCGCTGCTGGCGTACGCCGTCGCGGGGTTCGTGCTCGGCGTCGTCGCCACCGTCGTGCTGCTCCTCGGCAGCCTGACCACGGGCCTCACGCTGCCGGGCCGGCCGCGCAGCGGGCCGCGCGACCGCGAGTCGCTGCTGTACTTCCACTCCATCGTCAAGCACGGCGACCTCGACACCTGGCGGCGGCGCTGGGACGCGTCCGCGGACGACCTCGAACGCGACCTCTACGGCGACTACGTCGACGAGACGTTCAACATCGCCCGCCGCGCCAACCACAAGTACCTCCGTACCAACGAGGCCGCGGCCGTGCTGTCGTTCACGCTGTTCTGCCTCGGGGCGGCCGTCGTCCTCGCCTGCGGGGTCGCCGCGACGCGCCCGGCCGACGGCGCGCCCGTCCCGCTCGGCACCGCGCTGCGCTGGTCGCTCGGGCTGTACGTCGTGGCCTACACCGCCGCGCTCATCCTCATCTCACGCAGGGACGAGTGGCTCCAGCGCGACCGGATCGACCCGGACGTCGCCAGGGAGCGGGCTCGCGAGCTCGGCGTGCTCCAGGTCGTCGCCCCGCTGGTCGCCGGAGCGCTCGTCCTCGCGGGGTCGTGGCCTGTGCGCCAGGCGGTGCTGGTGTTCGTGGTGCTCGGCACGGTTGCCGTCGTGGCGGCGACCCGCAGCACGGCGAGCCTGACGGAGCGGAAGTCGTTGCTCCTGGTGCTGGTCGTCGCGGCGGTCGCGCTCGTGGCGCCCGACGACGGGTGGCGGCTGCTCGCGGCTGCCGGCGTGCCCGCGGTCCTCGTCCTGCGCGAGATCACGGAGATCGCCAGGCGGGTCCGCCCCGCGACGCCCCGGGACCCACCTCAGACGGACGCGACGGTGTAGGTGACGTACTGGCGCAGGCGCAGCGCGCCCGTGTCGTCGCTCTCGCCGCGCAGGATCTCGTAGCACTCTGCCTGGAGGTCGTCGAGCTGGTCGGCGGGGACGCGTTCGAGCGCGGCCCGCTGGCCGTGCGACCACGCCCACTGCCACCAGTGGTCCAGGTCGCGGAACGCCGTGTCGAACGACTCCGTCTCCGACCGCACGTCCGCGAACCCTGCCTCGCGCAGCGTTGCGGCCAGCGCGTCCGGTGAGGCGAGCGGCCCCTCGTCGGGACGGGCGACGTTGCGGCCGCCCGGCAGGTAGCGCTGGAAGACCTTGCCGACCCTGCCCCAGCCGCCGTCCGGCTGCGGCGGGAACGTCGTCAGCCCGAGCCGTCCGCCGTCGCCGAGCAGGCCGCGGTAGGTCACCAGCGCGCCCTGCGGGTCCGGCAGGAAGAAGATCACCAGCCCGAGCAGCACCGCGTCGTACGTCGTGCCCTCGGGAACCTCCGGCGCCTCGGCGTCACCGAGCCGTACGGTCACGTGGTCCAGCCCGCGCGCGGCTGCCTCCTCGGCGGTGCGCCGCACCATGCCGGGCGCCAGGTCGACCGCGAGCACCTCGCCGTCCGCGCCGACGGCCTCCGCCGCCGCGAACGTCACCGCGCCGCGCCCGCAGCCGAGGTCGAGGACGCGTTCGCCAGGACGGAGCCCGGCGTGGTCGACGAGCCGACGGCCGAACGCCGTGAAGTACTCGACGCCGACCGAGTCGTACGTCTCCGACGAGCGGTCGAACACGCCGGCGATCGCGGCCTTGCGCTGGTGCGGGGTAGGTGTCGTCACCCGCCGCAGCCTGCCACGCCGAGCGCCTTCCGTCAGGGACCGGAGTCCGCCACCCACCTCCGTTGACGCGCATCCGGACGAACCCGGACGATCCGCGCACCCAGTCCCAGGAGGTTCCCGTGCGACGCACCGTTCCGGCGGCGGTCGCGCTGCTCGCCCTCGCCGCGCTCGGCCCCGGCACTGCGCACGCGGCGGCCGGTCCCGCGGAGGGTCTGCGGTGCGGGTTCACGACGTTGACCGCCCCGTTCGGCGACGGCCGGCACAGCGGGACGCTCGACGGAGGCCCGGTCGTCGTCGCGGACGGCGCCGACCCCCGCGCGGGGCGCATCCGCTGCACGCTCCAGCTCAACGGGAACCGACACGCGGACGCGGACCTGGTGTCCGTCGCGTCGGTCACGACGCCGGGGGTCGCCGTGCTGCCGCCGACGACGATCGAGTACGACGCGGCGGTGGACGACACGGTCTACCTCTGCGCGCAGGTCGAGATCGAGGGCGCGGGCACGTTCTACTGGGACGACGACGTGGACGAGTGGTCCACGAGCCCCTACGCCGAGTGCGACGGCGCGCTGCAGGCCCCGGTAGACGACCCGATCGACAGGGTGCTATGGGAGCGGGTCGTCGACCCGCTGCTCTGCCCGCTGCTCGCGGCGGCGTCGCCGGGCATCGGTCCGGTGGCCGTAGCGCCCGAGGGTGACGTCTCCGTCGCGGGCAGCACGGTCTGGGACTGCCCGCCGTACGAGTGGTCGTGACGCGCCGCCTCGCGGTCCTGGCCGCTCTCCTCGTCGCGCTGCCTGCCCCCGGCGCGCACGCCGAGCCGGGCCCGGCCACCGACGGCTCGTGCCGTGCCGCCACGCCCGGCTCCGGTGAGCGGACGGGCGTGTTCGCCGGCGGGCCCATCTCGATCGGTCCGCGGACGGGGCGCCTCACCTGCTCGCTGCAGCCGTGGGGTCCGCACTCCGACCCCGACCTCGCGTCGGCCACCTCGCCGACGACCGCGGGAGCCGTCGCGCTCGTCGCGACGGCCACCGTCACCGACGCCCCTCCGGACACCGACGTCGCGGTCTGCACGTCCGTCGAGACCGACGGCGAGGGCACGTACTACTGGCGGAACGAGGGCGGCGGCTGGTCACTCGACCCGGCGACGTACTGCGGGCCGTGGATCTCGGATCCCGAGGTGTGGGACCCCGTCGGCGACCTGTTCGAGGTCGTCGACCCGTTCGTTCTCGAGCACGTCGACCCGCTCGCCTGCCCGCTGCTCGCCGCGGTGGCGCCACCGCAGGGCGACGTGTACGTCGCCGACACGTTCGTCTGGGACTGCCCGCCGTACAAGGAAGGAACGCCGTGACCCGCGCCCTGCTCGCCACCGCGATGACCGCGCTCGCCCTGCTCTCTCCGGGTGCCGCGCACGCCGCCGCCGGCCCCGCCGACCCGGTGAACAACTGCGGCTTCAGCACCATCACCCACCCGTTCACCGACGAACGCCAGATGGGCTACCTCGGCGACGCGGTCGTCGCGATCAACGACGGGGCCGACCCGCGCACGGGCCGCGTCACCTGCACGCTGCGGCAGGGATTCACCCACGACGGCCCCGTCCTCGCGTCGGTGACCTCCCTGACGACCCCCGGCGTCGTGGCGGTGCCGGCCACCGTCGTCGAGTTCGTCCTCGAGCCCGACGAGTGGTTCACCGTCTGCCTCTCGGTCGAGGTCGACGGCGCGGGGACGTTCTACTGGGACGACATCGAGGAGGCGTGGTCGGCCAGCCCGCTGGTGACCTGCTACGACTGGACCCCGGACGACGACGAGCTCGACGTGATCGAGGAGCACGTCGACCCGGTGGTCTGCGCGGTGCTCGCGGGTACGCCGAGCGCGGGACCGGTGCGGATCGAGGAGGACGGCGACCTCTACGTCGCGGACACCTTCGTCTGGGACTGCCCGCCCTACGAGTGGGCAACGTCGTGATCCGCATCGTGCTCGCCGGCGCGACGACCGCGCTGGCACTGGTGTCGCCGCAGCCCGCCGGCGCGGCGGGCCCGCCGCCGCTCACGGGGTTCCTGTGCAGCTGGGCCACCATGGACAACCCGGTCGCCGACGGCCGCACGCTCGGATACCTCGACGGCGGGCCCTACGTCATCGCCGACGGCACCGACCTCCGTACCGGCCGGATGTCCTGCTCCCTGCAGTGGGGCGCCCGGCACGGTGACCCCGACCTCGTGTCGGCCACGTCGGTCACCACGCCCGGCGTCGTCACGCTGCCGGCGACGCCGTTCGAGTACGCCTCCGACTACCGGCTGCCGAACACGTGCGCGTCCGTCGAGGTCGACGGCGCCGGGACGTTCTACTGGGACGACCTGGCGGAGGAGTGGTCCACCAGCGCGCTCGCCTACTGCGACATCCAGAGCTTCGGCGACGACGGCGAGCCGGTCACGACGATCCTCGAGACGTACGACGACGTGAACGAGTACATCGAGGAGGAGGTCGACCCGGTCGTCTGCCCGCTGCTCGCGGGCCTGGCACCCGGAGCCGGACCTGTGGTCGTCGAGCCCGAGGGTGACCTGTCGGTACCGACCTGGCAGGTGTGGGACTGCCCGCCGTACGACGGGAGCCGCTGATGCGCGCGCTCGTCGCTCTCGTCGCTACTGCCCTCTCCCTCGCCTTGCCGGGCAACGCCGCGCACGCGGCCGCCGGGCCGGGACGCGCGGTGCCGTGCGACTACACCAGCGTCACCAACCAGTTCGACACCGAGCGCCAGGTCGGCTACCTCGGCGGAGCGGCCGTCGTCATCGCCGACGGCGCGGACCCGCGGACGGGCCGGCTCGTCTGCTCGGTGCAGTGGGGCCTCCGGCACGCCGACCCGGACCTGGTGTCGCACACCTCGGCCACGACGGCGGGCGTCGTCACGATGCCCGCGATGCCTTTCGAGTACGTGCACGACGACGACTTCGGGTACCTCCCCAGGGTCTGCACCGCTGTGGAGATCGACGGCGCGGGGACGTTCTACCTCGACGCCGAGACCCGCCGCTGGACCACCAGCCCGCTCGCGTCCTGCAGGTTTCTCGGCTACGGCGACAACTGGCCGTTCGACGTCATCGAGTCGTACGGCGTGTACTACGTCGTCGAGGACGAGGTGGACCCGGTCGTCTGCCCGCTGCTCGCCGGCCAGGCGCCCGGCGCGGGGCCGGTGGCCGTCGAGCCCGACGGGGACTTGTCGGTGTCGACGTGGGACGTGTGGGACTGCCCGCCGTACGACGACGCCTACTTGACGGATCTGGATCTCGACCGGGTCACCGACGACGTGAACGAGTTCGTCGACGAGGAGGTGGATCCGGTCTTCTCCGACCTGAACGCATTCATCGAGGAGGAGGTCGATCCGGTCGTCTGCCCGCTGCTCGCGGGCCTGGCGCCCGGTGCGGGGCCGGTGGTCGTCGAGCCCGAGGGCGACGTCTACGCGGCGGACACGTTCGTGTGGGACTGCCCGCCGTACGACGCGAGCCGCTGATGCGCGCGCTCGTCGCTCTCGCCGCGCTCCCGCTGCTCGCGCCTGGCGCGGCGCGCGCCGCGGCGGGCCCCGCGGAGCCGATGACGACCTGCAGCTTCGGCAGCGTGACCAACCCGTTCGCGAACGACCGTCAGGTGGCGTACCTCGGCGACGCCGCCGTGGTGTTCGACGAAGGACAGGACCCGCGGACCGGCCGCGTCACCTGCGCGCTGCGCAGGGGCGACGACCACACCGGTGCGCTTCTCGCGGCGGTGACCTCGCTGACGACCCCGGGCGTCGCGGTGGCGCCGGGCAGGGTCGTCGAGTACGCCATCGGCCCGATCGACCCGTTCGCGCTGTGCCTGTCGGTGGAGATCGACGGCGCGGGGACGTTCTACTGGGACGGCATCGCGGAGTCGTGGTCCGCGAGCCCCCTGGTGACCTGCGTCGACTGGTATCCCGACGACCCCGTCCTCGCGCTCCTCGAGGAGGTCGTCGACCCCGCGGTCTGCGCGGCGCCGCACGACGAGGACCTGTATGTCGCGGACGAGCGCGTCTGGGACTGCCCGCCCTCCGGAGGAACGCCATGACCAGAGCTCTGCTCGCCGTCGCGCTCAGCGCGCTGGCGGCGCTGCCCGCGCCGGCCCGCGCCGCCGCCGGCCCCGGCCGGCCGGTCGAGAACTGCTCGTACTCGTGGGCCACGAGCCCGTTCGCGGACGGCCGCGTCATCGCCTACATCGGCGGCGCGGCGGTCCCCGTCGCCGACGGCGCGGACCCGCGCGCCGGTCGCGTCACCTGCACCGCTCGCAACGGCCACAACCACACCGACCCGGCCCTCGTCGCCGTGTCGTCGCTGACGACGCCGGGTGTCGCGGCGGTGCCGTACACCCTGGTCGAGCACGCGGTGCCTCCGCTGCTCGACTGGCTCACCGTATGCCTGACGGTGGAGGTCGAGGGCGGGGGGACGTTCTACTGGGACGACGCCGCCGAGACATGGTCGGCCGACCCGGACGTGCTCTGCTACGACATGTGGGACGACGACCTCGACCCGGTGTTCGACGTCGTCGACGAGGCGGTCCGCACGGCGGACGACCTCGTCGTCCAGCACGTCGACCCGCCGCTCTGCGCCGCGCTCGGCGGTGACGCCGAAGTCGCCGGCGAGCCGTTCTGGGACTGCCCGCCGTACGGGAGCCGCTGATGCGCGCGCTCCTCGTGCTCGCGCTGGCCGGGGCCGGCCTCGCGCCGACGGCGCACGCCGCCGAGCCGGTGCTGGCCTCGCTCTGCGACCACTCGACGCTGCTCGCCGGCCCGACGTTCGAGGGTCGCGTCGAGGGGACGCTCCAGGGTGCGGTGGTCCTCGCGGAGGCCACGGACGCGCGCGGCGGGCGGGTCACCTGCTCCGTCCAGGGATACGGCACCCACGCCGACCCCGACCTCGCCAGCGTCACGTCGGCCACGACGCCGGGCGTCGCGGCGCTGCCGCCGTCGTCCGTCATCTTCGACACGTCGGACCCGTGGGTCGTCTGCACGGCCGTCGAGGTCGACGGCGAGGGGACGTACTACTACGACACCGCGGACAAGGCGTGGTCGACGGACCCGGACGCGACGTGCGGTCCGTACACGATGGAGTACGAGGAGCCGTTCACCTACGAGTGGATCGACGCCACGGTCTGCCCGGTACTCGGCGGCGACCTCTACGTCGCGGACACGTTCGTCTGGGACTGCCCGCCGTACGAGTAGCTACAGCCCCAGCGACTTGGCGATGACGAGCTTCTGCACCTCGCTGGCGCCCTCGACGACGCGCAGCATCCGCAGGTGCCGCAGCACGTGTTCGACCGGCCCCTCCTTGAGCAGACCCATCCCGCCGAACACCTGCAGGCAGCGGTCGGCGACGGCGTACGCGCGCTCGGTGTCGTAGTACTTCACGATCGACGCGTCGAGCATCGGCGTCTCGCCCTGGTCGACGGCCCACGCGAGGTGGTATGTCAGCCAGCGCATCGCCTCGATCTCCGCCTTGCACTCCGCGAGCGGGAACGACACGCCCTGGAACTTGCCGAGCGGCTTGCCGAACGCCGTCCGCGACTTCGCGTGCTCGACCGCCGCGGTGAGGCACCACTCGGCGAGGCCGAGGCACTGCGCGCCGATGAACGCCCGCCCCGCGTTGAGGAACTTCATGGCGGCGAAGAAGCCCATGCCGACCTCGCCGATGACGTGGTCGGCCGGCACCCGCGCGTCGTCGAGCACCAGCTCGGACGGGTGGGTGTCGGCGATGGTCAGCTGCTTCTTGCCCGGCGACCACTGCGACCGAGGCACGACGAACGCCGTGATCCCGCCCGCCGCGCGCTTCTCCGCGTCGTTGACGGCGAAGACGATCGCGAAGTCGGCGCGGTCGGCGTTGGTGATGTAGTGCTTGCGGCCGTTGAGGACCCAGTCACCCGACCCACCCGCACCGCTGTCGAGGACGGCGCGGGTCTTGATGGCCTGCGCGTCGCTGCCGGCCTCGGGCTCGGTCAGCGCGAAGCACATCGTCTGCTCGCCGCGGACCAGCGGCCGTAGGTACGTGTCCCACAGGTGCTCGGGCAGGTCGAGCAGCAGCGGCGTGGGGGCCTCGGGGTTGGGCGGGCCGACGGCGTACATCGCCAGCCGCAGCCCCGACGCCGCCGCGTCCTCCACGAGGAACGTCATGCCGAGCGTCGACAGCCCCCAGCCGCCGACCGACTCGGGCAGGTGCGCGGCGTAGAAGCCCTCCGCGCAGGACCGCGCCTTCACCTCCGCGGCGGCGGCCCGCACGGTGTCGTCGAAGACGCCCTCGCGGATCCGGTCGAGCACGCGCTCCTCGCGGGGTCGTACGTCCCTGTCGAGGAACGCCGCGAACGACCGCCGCAGCGCGACGAGCTCGTCGGGAACGGCGAAGTCCATGTCGCGGATCGTAGGCGGGGCGACGAAAGGGTGCCCGCGCCGTTACTCCGTGTCATGAGGCTTCGCCGTGCCGTCCTTGCCGTGCTGCCCGCGGCGCTGGCCGTGCCGCTGCTGCCGGGGACGGCGTCCGCCGCTGTCCGGACGAGCTGCTCGTACGACGCCGGCGTCGTGACGTTCGACGTCTCCGGGAGGCACGACGACCCCCCGGTCACGCTCGACGTGGACCCGGCGGGAGCGATCCGCCTCGCCGGCGTGCCGTGCGGCGCCGCGACGGTGACCACCACCGACTCCGTCGCCGGCAGTGCCCGCGGCACGACGGTGCGCGTCGACGTGAGCAGGCCGTTCGCGCCGGGGGCGACGCCCGAGGCCGACGGCCTGCCCGAGATCGAGATCACGCTGGTCCGCTGGTTCGCCTCCCTCTGGATCGCCGGCGGGCCGGGGCCCGACGACATCCGGCGGAGCCTGGGCGGCCTGCACCTCAACGGCGACGCCGACAGCGACCTGTCGGTGACGATCGACGGCTCGGCCTCCGCGCGGATCGAGGCAGGCGACGGCGACGACGTCGTCGACCTGTCGCCGCAGGCCGGGGCACCGTCCTCGTCGCTGGTCTACGACGTGTACGCGGGCGCGGGGGACGACCTCGTCCGGGGCACCGAGATCTCGGACGGCGTCTTCGGCGGGGACGGCGCCGACCGGGTCGCCGGCGGCCACGGCGGCGACTACGTGCTGCTGGGGGCGGGCGACGACGTCCTCCTCGAGACCGCGACCGCGCAGGTGCCCGGCGGCGGCGCCGCCGTACCCGACGCGGGCGCCGCGACGTCCACCGTGACGGTCACGAGTGGCGAGCGCGCGCTCGACGTGGAGGTGCGCGCGACGGTGGTCCACCCCGACCCGTCGTCGCTCACGCTGACGCTGTCGCGCGGCGCGGCGTCGGTGGTGCTCGGCTCGCCGGGGTCGGTGGCGACGTTGTTCGACGACGAGGCCGCCGCGGTCCCCGGCAGGGCGCGGCCGGCGGCCGGCACGCTGGCCGCGCTGCTCGGCGAGGACGCGCGCGGCGACTGGACGCTGTCCGTGACCGACCCCGCCGCGGACGGCGTGGCGGCAACGCTCGCCGGCTGGTCGCTGCACCTGGCGGGCACGGCTCTGCCCGGCACCGCAGGGACCTACGGCTGGGACATCCTCAGCGGCCAGGACGGCGTCGACACGATCTCCTACCTGGCGCGCACCCCCGAAGGCGCGGGGATGACGCTGGTCGGCTCGGACCAGTCCGTCGAGGGCGGCCTCCACAGCGGCGAGGTGGACCGGGTGCAGGACTTCGACGTCTGGATCGGCACGCCGGGCGACGACACGTTCACGATGCCGGGCGACCGGGTCACGAAGGTCGTCGCCGGCGGGGGCGACGACACCATCACGCTCGGGTCGTACGACACGGCGGAGTGCGGCACGGGCGACGACTCGGTCGACTTCTCGACGGCGTACCACGGCGGCACGATCGACCTCGCCGGCGGTCCCGGCGTCGTGACGCTCGACGCGTGCGAGGGCGTGACGGGGACGCCGTACGACGACGTCGTGCTCGGCACCGCGGGCGCGGACCGGCTCTCGGGCAGCGCGGGCAACGACACCCTGCGCGGCCTCGGCGGTGACGACGTCGTGCGCGGCGGCGACGGCAACGACGTCCTCGACGAGAGCGACCCCGGCAACGGTGCCGACGTCCTGCTCGGCGACTTCGGTCGCGACCGCGTGACGTACCTCGGCCGCGGGGCGGGCGTCGCGGTGACGCTCGACGGCGCAGCGAACGACGGCGAGGCGGGCGAGGGCGACCGGGTCGCCGCGGAGGCGGTGGCGGGGACGGCGTACGCCGACGTCCTCACCGGCGACGGCGCGGCGAACGACCTGCTCGGGCACGGCGGCACCGACGCGCTGTCCGGCGCGGACGGCGACGACTGGCTGTACGGCGGCGACGGCGACGACGTGCTCACCGGCGGCACGGGTGCCGACCGGGCGTTCGGGGAGGGCGGGTCGGACACGTTCGCCGAGGGCGCGCTCGCGAACGGCGGCGACGACCTCAGCGGCGGCGCGGGGTTCGACACGGTCGACTACGGGCTGCGCGTCGCCGCCGTGACCGTGACGGTCGATGCCCCGGCCGGCGACGGCGAGGAGGGGGAGGGCGACGTCGTGCGCTTCGACGTCGAGAACGTCACGGGCGGCGCCGGCAACGACACCATCACCGGCAGCTGGGGACCGAACGCGTTGCTCGGCGGCCCCGGCACAGACCGCCTGACGGGCGGACCCGGCGCCGACCTGCTGGACGGCGGCGCCGGGATCGACCTGCTCTACGCCCGCGACCTCACGCCGGACACCGTGCGCGGTGGCGACGGCATCGACGCCGCGCAGACCGACGCCGCCGACGTGACGACCGGCGTCGAGGTGCCGCTGCCCTAGAAGGGCGTGACGTAACGCCGCCCGCGGTCACCCGCGGTGACGGCGCCGCCGTGACACGTCCGCAACCGGGAGCCTTTTCCATCTGGCTCGCGCTGCGCCTGGATCGTGCTGGGCAGGAGCCCCTTTGGCGGTGGACCACCACCAGAACGACGGTCGACCCCGGACGAGCGGCGCCCGCGCACCCGCGTCGGCCCAACCCTGCAGCCCAGCAGCCGGTCTCACGCGTAGTGATCTTCAAAGAACGACCGAGGCCGGCGCCGACCACGCCGTCAGGATGGACAAGGCTCCCGGTTGCGGGCCGTGCGGGGACAAGGCGCAGATCGCACCCCGATCGTGCCGAGGGGTCGTTCGCGAACGCGAACGGTCACCCGCGGTCACCAGCCAGTCCGTTGCTAGGAGCCGAGGCGGTACGCCTTCGCGTACGCCGCGCGGTCGATGCGGGCCGGGGAGGCGTACCCGGAGACCGGCTCGCCGGCGGACGTGCCGACCTCGATGGCGGTGAGCTGGGCGCCGAGCGCGGGGTTGGGCAGCGCGTCGGCAGGCACCGTGAACGAGATCGACGTGCCGGTCGGCGAGAGGCCCTTGGCGACGCTGGTGCTGTGGTACTCGCCGACGACCGGGCCGCACATGACGAGCGTGCTGTTGGCGATGCCGTCGGTGGTGGCGGTGCGCGACACGGTGATGTCGCACGCGCCCTGCTTCGCGGTGAAGAAGTAGCTCGACCCCGGCGACGTGGACGGCGCGGAGGCCAGGTCGATGCGGATCGCGACGCCGGAGGACTTCGCGGTGCGGGCGTGCGGCGCGAGCCGTACCCGCACCACGTCGAACCTCGCCTGCGACGTGGCGCCGGCGCGGCCGTCCACGGCATCCGCGTCGCCCGCCGGGTCGGTGAACGTCACGCCGCGCGCGGGTGCCGCGCCGGCGGCGGCGGCGGTCGCGAGGACGAGCGAGACGGCGAGGGCGGGGATGCGGCGCATGGGGGTCTCCTCGGAGAGCGGTCGAGTGCGGAGCTGGGCCTACGAGCCGATGCGGTACGCCTTCGCGTAGCGCGCGACGTCCACGGTCGGGCCGGTCGCGACGCCGACCGCGGGCTCGCCGGTGGCGGTGCCGGCCTCGATGCCGGTCAGCGTCGTGCCGCGGCCCGTGAGCCACGCGGCGGGGACCTTGAACGTCAGCGTCCGCGCGCCGGGGACGGGCGTGATGCCCGAGCCGGTGCCGTGGTGCTGCAGGCCTCCGCTGGCCCCGCAGTCGACGTTCGCGCTGTCGCCGACGCCGTCGGTCGTGAACGTGCGCCAGGCCGTGAAGACGCAGGGCCCCAGCGTGCCCTCGAGGTAGTACGTCGACCCGGGTGCCGTCGACGGGGCGCCGGCGAGGGTCAGGGTGACGGCGATCCCGGAGCCCTTCGCGGTGCGCTCGAACGGCGCGAGGCGGACGCGGACGACGTCGAACCCCGGCTGCGACGCCGCGGCCGCGCGGCCGTCCACGCCGTCGGCGTCCCCGGCCGGGTCGGCGAACGTCACGCCCTTCGCGGGCGCGGCGCCGGCTGTGGCGGCGGTCGCGAGGACGAGCGAGACGGCGAGGGCGGGGATGCGGCGCATGGGGCCTCCTCGGGAGTGCGTCGTACGTGAGATTCCCGAGGGCACCGGATGGTTCGCTACGTCCCGAGGTCGGCGAGGACGCGCAGGGCGGCGTTGTGGCCCGCGGCGCCGATGACCGAGCCCGCGGGGTGGCAGCCGGCGCTGCACGCGTAGAGGCCGTCGAGGCCGGTGGCGTACGGCATCCGGTCGGCGAACGCGACGCCGTTGTCGACGTGGTGGATGTGCCCGCCGGTGATGCCGAAGTGGGCCTCGATGCCCTGCGGCGGCAGCGCGAACGTGTCCGCCACCAGCGCCGACGTGCCCGGCGCGAACCGGTCGCAGATCTCGAGGAGATGCGGGACGTATGCCGCGACGTCCGCGCCGTACGGCACCGACTGCACGAACAGCGCCGCGCTGTGGTGCCCCTCGGGGTCGCGCAGCGACGGGTCGACCGTCGTGTGGACGTACCACTCGATGGTCGGGAAGTCCGGCAGCCGCCCCGCCTGCACGTCCGCCCACTGCGCGCGCACCGCGTCGAGACCGCCGTCGGGCAGCAGGTGGATCGTCGCGCCGAACGGGCTCGCCGCGCCGTCGGGCAGGCAGGTGAAGCGGGGGAGGTCGCGCAGCGCGAGGTTGACCTTGAGGGTGCTGCCGGGCAGCCGGACGCCCTCCATCCGCTCCCGCAGCGGCGCCGGGAACGCGTCGCCGCAGAGCGCCATGAGGCGGTACGGGTCGCAGCCGCCGACGACGACGCGGGCGCGGACCTCCTCGCCGCTGTCGAGGGCGACGCCGGCGACGGCGCCGTTCTCGACGATCACCGAGGCCACCCGTGACCGAGTCCGGATGTCGGCCCCGGCCTTGCGGGCCTCCTCGGCGATGAGCGAGGTGACCGTGCCCATGCCGCCGCGCACGATCATCCAGGTGCCGTCGGCGCCGGGGAGGCGGCACATGTTGTGCACGAGGAAGTTGTGGCCCGACCCCGGCGTGTCCGGGCCGGCGGCGAGGCCGGAGAGGCCGTCGGTGACGGCGTACATCGCGACGACGAGGTCGGACTCGAAGCCGAAGCGCGCGAGGTAGTCGGCGACCGACCCGCGGCACAGGTCGACGAACGCCTCGCGCAGCGGCGCGCGGACGTACCGCTCCGCGACGTCCTCGACGCTGCCGACCTCGGTCAGCCAGGCCGGCGCGAGGTCCTCGCGCAGCGCCCCGAGCTCGGCCTGCAGCGCCTCGTCGGCGCGCCAGTCGGCGGGGGAGAAGAACTCCACGTAGTTGCGGCGTACGGCGTCCCTGTCGGAGCCGAGCAGCAGGTACGCCGAGCCCGTCGTCGGCAGGAAGTAGTGCGGGTCGCGGCGCAGGGTCGGGAAGTCGATGCCGAGCGTCGTGACCAGCTCGGGTGGCATGAGGCCGAGGAGGTACGCGCCGGTCGACTGCCGCAGCGCGGGCACCTTGGGGAACGGCGTCTCCGTGCGGGCCGCGCCGCCCACGACGTCCGCGGCCTCCAGAACGGTGACGGCCAGGCCCGCGCGGGCGAGCAGGGTCGCGGCGACGAGGGCGTTGTGCCCCGCCCCGATGACGGCGACGTCGGTCAACGCCTCTCCTTACGCCAGACGAGCCGGAGACCGGACCATACGTCGCTCACGGCGCAGACCTTGTTGTCGACCAGCCCGAGCGGCAGCGCGACCTCGCGGATCGAGTCCTCGGTGACGTCCGTGGGTACGCCGGACGCCTTCTTCGGCCACGCCACCCAGAGACTCGCGTCGGGGAAGACCGCCCGGCCGAGCCGCGGCACCTCGCGGGCGAGGACGGCGTACGACGTCACGAACGCGATCAGGACATCCCCGCGCAGCGGGCCGCGGCGGCGTACGGCGACGTCGTCCGGCAGCGGTGCCAGCAGGTCCTCGAACGCCTCCGGCGCGCCGACGAGCCGGACCGCGGAGCCAGGCTTGATGCCGAGCTTCGCGGCCAGCGGCGTGCCGGAGTAGCCGGCTACTTGACGATGCAGTTGCGGGTCACCGCAGGGGTGGTGAGCTCGCAGATCGCCTCGCAGACGGGGCCCGCGCAGGCGGCGGCGGGGCCCGCGGAGGCGGCGACGCCACCGGCGACGAGGGCGGCGGCGAGGAGGAGGCGGGCGGCGCGCACGAGGGGCTCCTGAGGGGGGAGGGGGAGGGGCGGCTCGCGAAAAAACTACGGCCGGGGACTAGCGCGGGTCAAAGGTCCCTATCAGGATGAACCTCGCGTACCACCCATATCGCCCCAGCAGCGTTCCCAGAAGAGGTGCCCCTATGCGACGCATCGCCGCCCTCGCCCTCGCGATTGCCGCCCTTGCCGCCCCCGCCGCCGAGGCGATCACGCGGACCGTCCACGTGCCGTTCCTCCACTGCGACGTCACCGTGACGACGCGCGACTACGCGCTCAGCGCCAACAACAGCGGCGTCCACCTCGACTGGTGGGGCCACAGCGACGTCGACCAGACCTGCTTCTGAGGGCGTGTCTCCCAGCTCGTCGATCTGCCGCGCGACGCCCCGGACGGCGCCTCGCGGCGTTGTCGCGTCCTCCGCCTTGCGATGCGCCACCCCGTACGCCGCTCGCGACGATCACGAGCTGGGAGACACGCCCTCGCGCCGCAGCACGTAGAGGACGTGCGGCAGGCCCGCGTGCACGACCTCGCCCGCGTACGTCATGCCGAGGCGCTCCATGACCGCGCGCGACCGCGCGTTGTCCGGCAGCGTCGTCGCCGCGATCTCGTCCAATCCCAGCGTCTCGAACGCGTGCCGTACCCCGCCCCGTCCCGCCTCCGTCGCGTACCCCTTACCCCAGGCGTCGGGCCGCAGCCGCCAGCCGAGGTCGAAGTACGGGAGGTCGTCGAACGGCTTGAACACCAGCACCCCGACCAGTTCGCCCGTCTCGCGTAGCTCGATGCCGAAGAACCCGTAGCCGTCGCCGCCGCGGGCGCGCCAGGAGCCGAGGCGCGCGAGCTCCTCGTCGACGCCGGTGGAGGGCTTGCCGGCCAGCCAGCGCATGACCTCGTCGTGCCGGTGCATCTCGTACAGCGCCGGCGCGTCGTCGTCGGTGAGGTCCCTGACCACCAGGCGCTCGGTCTCGTACAGGACTGCCATGAGGGTGCAGGCTAGGCCGATGGCAGCCATCCCGCAGTCCGTCGCCGACGTCCTCGGCGAGTCCCCGCTCGGGCACCTCGTCACGGTCAACGCCGACGGCTCCCCGCAGGTCAGCGTCGTCTGGGTGGGTGTCGAGGACGGCGAGCTCGTCGTCGGGTCCATCGGCATGCGCCAGAAGCTGCGCAACGTGCTCCGTGACCCACGGGTCGCGGTGTCGTTCGAGACACCGCGCAGCAACGAGATCGGCCTGCGCGAGTACCTCGTCGTGCACGGCCGCGGGCGCGTCACCGAGGGCGGCGCGCCGGAGACGCTGCAGCGGCTGGCGTACGGCTACCTGGGTCCGGACGTGACGTTCCCGCCGATGCCGGACCCGCCGCCGGGGTACGTCCTGCGCATTACACCGGAACGCTACGGAGGTGTGGGACCTTGGGCGTAACGGCTACTTGACTGTTCGAACGTATGTTCGAATACTGGGAGGATGCCCGCCGCCCTCGAGGACCTTCGGGAGCGGCTCGGTACACCGCAAGGTGCCTTCCCTGCTGAGCCACTGCCCGTCCTGCCCCCGCTCGACTCGCTGTTCCCCCGTGGCGCCCTGTCGCGCGGCTCCGTCGTGGCCGTCGAGGGCTCGCTCTGGCTCGCCCTCGCGCTGGCCGCCGGCGCCAGCCAGGCCGGGTCGTGGTGCGCCGTCGTCGGCCAGCGCGACCTCGGCGCCGTCGCGGCCGAGGAGGCCGGGATGGACCTCGAACGCCTCGTCCTCGTCCCGAGCCCGGGCGCCCAGTGGGCGACGGCGGTGGCGTCGTTGCTCGACGGCTTCGACGTCGTCCTCGCCCGGCCGACGGCGCAGGTCAAGGCGGGGGAGGCGCGGCGGCTCGCCGCCCGCGCCCGGGAGCGGCGCGCGGTCGTCATCGCGCTGGGCTCGTGGCCCGACGCCGTCGACCTGCGGCTGCGCGTCGTCGACACCGAGTGGGCGGGGCTGCACGCCGGCTACGGCCGTATCGCCGCCCGCCTGTCCAACATCGCCGCCCAGGGCCGGGGCGCGGCCGCGCGGGAGCGGCGCGTGGCGGCGACGCTGCCCGACCTCGGGCCCGTTCCCCGGCGCCCCTCACCCCTGGCGACGCCGGCATGAGCGGCGTCCGCACTCTCACCGCCTGGGCGCCCGACTGGCCGCTCGCCGCGGCTGCCGTCCCGCCGGACGTCGCGGCCGCGGTCGTCGTGGGGGAGGAGGTGCTGGCCTGTACGGCGGCAGCCCGCGCCGACGGCGTACGCCGCGGCCTCCGGCGCCGCGAGGCCCTGCGCCGCAGCCCGTCGCTGCAGGTGCTGCCGCGTGACGAGGCCGCGGAGGCGCGGGCGTTCGAGCCGGTGGCGGCGGCGCTGGAGGACGTCTGCCCGCGCGTCGAGGTGGTCCGGCCTGGCACCTGCGTGTTCGCGACCAAGGGGCCGTCGCGGTACTTCGGCGGCGACGTCGCGCTCGCGGGTCTCGTGGCCGGCCAGGTCGACGACGTGCTCGCGACGCTGGCGGGCGTCGTACCCCAGGCGCCGTGCCAGGTCGGCGTCGCCGACGGGGTGTTCGCGTCGCGGCTCGCCGCGCGGGAGAGCGGGATCGTGCCGGCGGGCGGGAGCGCGGCGTACCTCGCGCCGTTCGCCATCGGGCTGCTCGACCGGCCCGACCTCGTGGACCTGCTGGTGCGGCTCGGGCTGAAGACGCTGGGGTCGTTCGCGGCGCTGCCGCCGGCCAGCGTGGCGTCGCGGTTCGGCGCCGACGGGCTGCTCGCGCACCGGCTCGCCCGCGGCCTCGACGAGCGCCCGCTCGCCACCCGCGTCCCCGCGCCGGACCTCGCGGTGCGGACCGAGCTCGACCCCCCGGCGGAGCAGGTGGAGCCGCTGGCGTTCGTCGCGAAGTCGCTGGCGGACACGTTGCGCGCCGCTCTCGAGCACCGCGGGTTGGTGTGCACGCGCGTCCTCGTCGAGGCCGAGACCGAGAACGGCGAGCGGCGCGGCCGGCTCTGGCGGCACGACGGCGCGCTGTCCGCCGCCGAGATCGCGCAGCGGGTCCGCTGGCAGCTCGCGGGCTGGCTCACCGGCCCGGCCGCGCAACGGCCGACCGGCGGGATCACGCTGCTGCGGCTCGTACCCGACGAGGTGCACCGCGACAGCGGCCAGCAGCTGCCGCTGTGGGGCGGCCCTTCGGATGCCGACGAGCGCGCCGGCGCCGTGCTGGCGCGGCTCCAGGGCCTGCTCGGCTTCGAGGCGGTCGCGCTGGCGGTGCCGTCCGGCGGCCGCGCGCCGCGCGACATGGTGCGGCTCGTGCCGTGGGGCGAGCCGCGCGGGAAGCCGTACGACGGCACCCCGCCGTACCCAGGGCGGCTGCCCGCGCCGTCGCCGTCGCTCGTCTTCGAGGACGGGGTGCCTGCCAAGGTGTTCGACCGTTCCGGCAAGGACGTCACGGTCGACGACCGTGGTGCGCTGTCGGCGCCGCCCGCGCGGCTGCTCGTGCACAAGCACCGTGAGGCCGGCGTCGTCGACTGGGCCGGGCCGTGGCCCGTGGACGAGCGCTGGTGGGACGCCGACACGGCGCGCGCCTGCGCGCGCGTGCAGGTCGTGACCGACGACGGCGCCGCCCGCCTGCTCTCCCGCTCGCTGGGCTTGTGGTGGGTGGAGGCGGCGTATGACTGAGTTCCCACGCGCCCTCCGGAAGTTACCGGTGAGTACGGCCTCGCGGCCGTGCTCACGCGGTGACTTCGGCCGTCCGTACCCACCGGTAACATCCGCGCTCGCCGCGGGCGCGTGGCCGCTGGCGTCGGGAGTTACTGGTGAGTAGCGACCTGAGCCGAGCACGAACTGGTGAGCCGCGACGTCGCTACTCACCAGTAACCGCCGCGGCTGGCCGCCGCCGACCGCCGCTTTTCGTGATCTTGGCAACGTTTGTGTCAGCCGGGCAGCACGAACGTCGCCAAGATCACGATGTCCGGGCGGCCTGAGGAGCGATGGGGTTCACCAACCCGGCGATGCCGTGGTCGGAGCTGGAGGCGCGGCTCTCCGACCGGCCCCCCGGCGCCGACGGCAACGACAGCCCGGCGTGGTCGCACAAGCGGGCGCCGTACGAGCCGAAGGTCACCCGGGCACAGGGCGGCACGCCGTACGCCGAGCTGCACTGCCACTCGTCGTTCTCGTTCCTCGACGGCGCCTCGGGTCCCGAGGAGCTGGCCGAGGAGGCCGCGCGCCTCGGTCTGGAGGCGCTGGCGCTCACCGACCACGACGGCTTCTACGGCGTCGTCCGCTTCGCCGAGGCGGCGCGGGCGGCAGGGCTGCCGACGGTGTTCGGCGCCGAGCTGTCGGTCGGCCTCACCAAGCCGCAGAACGGCGTCCCCGACCCGGAGGGCACCCACCTGCTCGTCCTCGCCCGCGGCGCGCGCGGCTACGCGAGCCTCGCCCGCGCCATCAGCGAGGGCCAGCTCGCCGGCGCCGAGAAGGGCAGGCCGGTGTACGACTGGGCGCGCCTCGCCGAGCTGGGCGCGCACGACTGGACGGTCCTCACCGGCTGCCGCAAGGGTGCCGTACGCCGCGCCCTCGCCACCGGCGGCCTCGACGCGGCGAGCCACGCGCTGCGCGAGATCACCGACGCGTTCGAGCACGTCCACGTCGAGCTGACCGACCGCGGCGACCCCCTCGACTCCGAGCGCAACGACGCCCTCGTCGCGCTCGCGCAGCGGCACCGGCTCCCGTACGTCGCCACCAACAACGTCCACCACGCCACCCCGCGGGAGCACCGCCTCGCCACGGTCGTCGCCGCCATCAGGGCACGCAAGAGCCTCGACGAGGCCGACGGCTGGCTCCCCGCCAGCGGCGCCGCGCACCTGCGATCAGGAGACGAGCAGGCCAGGCGCTTCGCACGCTGGCCGGGTGCCGTCGAGCGCACCGTGGAGATCGCGAGGGAGTGCGCGTTCGACCTCGCGGTCGTCGCCCCGCGGCTCCCTGACTGCCGGGTACCGGAAGGCCACACCGAGATGTCCTGGCTGCGCGAGCTGACCATGCGCGGCGCCGTGAAGCCGTACGGCACCCGCGACGCCGAGACCGCCCCCGGCGCGTACGCGATGCTCGACAAGGAGTTGCGCGTCATCGAGGAGATGGACTTCGCCGGCTACTTCCTCATCGTCCACGACATCGTGGAGTTCTGCCGCCGCGAGAACATCTTCTGCCAGGGCCGCGGCTCCGCCGCCAACAGCGCCGTCTGCTACGTCATCGGCATCACGGCGGTCGACGCCGTACGCCTGAAGCTGCTGTTCGAACGCTTCCTCTCCCCGCACCGCGACGGCCCGCCCGACATCGACCTCGACATCGAGAACGGCCGCCGCGAGGAGGTCATCCAGTACGTCTACGAGCGCTACGGTCGCGACCGCGCCGCGCAGGTCTGCAACGTCATCACGTACCGCCCGCGGTCGGCGGTGCGGGAGGTCGGCAGGGCGTTCGGGTTCCCCGAGGGGCGGCTCGACGTGTGGACCCGGCAGCTCGACCACTGGGGGAAGCTCTCCGAGCAGACCGGCAGCGACATCCCCGACAACGTCATGGAGCAGGCGATGGCGCTGCAGCAGGCGCCGCGGCACCTCGGCATCCACTCCGGCGGCATGGTCGTCTGCGACCGCCCGATCCTCGAGGTCTGCCCGGTCGAGTGGGCGCGGATGCCGGGCCGCACCGTCCTCCAGTGGGACAAGGACGACTGCGCGGCGACGGGGCTGGTGAAGTTCGACCTGCTCGGGCTCGGGATGCTCACCGCGCTGCACAAGACGTTCGACCTGCTGCGCCTCCACCACGGCACCGACCTCGACCTCGCGACGATCCCGCAGGAGGACCCCGAGGTCTACGACATGCTCTGCGCGGCCGACTCGGTCGGCGTGTTCCAGGTCGAGTCGCGCGCGCAGATGGCGACGCTGCCGCGGCTGCGGCCGAGGACGTTCTTCGACCTCGTCATCGAGGTGGCGCTCATCAGGCCGGGTCCGATCCAGGGCGGCAGCGTGCACCCGTACATCCGCCGCCGGCACGGCAAGGAGCCGGTCACCTATCTGCATCCGCTGCTGAAGCCCGCGCTGGAGAAGACGCTCGGCGTGCCGCTGTTCCAGGAGCAGCTCATGCAGATCGCCGTCGACGTCGCGGGCTTCACGCCGGCCGACGCCGACGAGCTGCGCATCGCCATGGGCGCCAAGCGGTCCAAGGAGCGGATGCAACGCCTCCGCGACCGGCTCATGGCGGGCATGGCCGCGAACGGCGTCTCCGACGACGTCGCCGAGCAGATCTACGCCAAGCTCGTGGCGTTCGCCAACTACGGCTTCCCCGAGTCGCACTCGGTGTCGTTCGCCTATCTCGTCTACGCCTCGGCATGGCTCAAGCTGCGCTACCCGGCGGCGTTCCTCACGGCGCTGCTCAACTCCCAGCCGATGGGCTTCTACTCGCCCCAGTCGCTCGTCTCCGACGCGCAGCGGCACGGCGTCGTCGTCCGCGGCGTCGACGTCAACGCGTCGGCCGCCGACGCCGGCCTCGAGCCCGACGGCGCCGTACGCCTCGGGCTGTCGTACGTCCGCTCGCTCTCCAAGGCCACGGCGGCGCGGATCGAGGCCGGGCGGCCGTACGACTCCATGTCCGACCTCGTCCGCCGCGTGCCGCTGACCGGCCGGCAGGTAGAGGCGCTCGCCACGGCGGGGGCGTTCGGCTGCTTCGGGCTCGACCGGCGGTCCGCGCTCTGGGCGGCCGGCGCGGTCGCGACAGGGACGCCCGACCGGCTCGACGCCGTCGTCGGCGCCGACGCGCCGCCGCTGCCCGCCATGACAGACCTCGAACGCACCGTCGCCGACGTCTGGGCGACCGGCGTGACGGCCGAACGCCACGTGGTGTCGTACGTCCGCGACCGCCTCGACGAGGTCGGCGCCGTGCTCGCCCGCGACCTGCGCGGCATGCCCGACCGCACCCGCGTCTGGGTCGGCGGCGCGGTCATCCACCGGCAGCGGCCCGCGACCGCGGGGGGCACGACGTTCGTCAACCTCGAGGACGAGACGGGGCACATCAACGTCATCTGCTCGCCCGGCGTCTGGGCGCGGTACCGGCGGGTCGCGACGACCTCGCCGGGCCTCCTCGTCCGCGGCCGGCTGGAGAACGCCGAGGGCGTCGCGAACGTCGTCGCGGACAGGCTCGAGCCCCTCACCCTGTCCGCGGCGACACCATCACGAGACTTTCACTAGTCGGGGTGTCCCGATTCCGCGGGGTCGTCCGTATGTCATCACGACACCGACTCGGGGGAACGCGGGGGGGCATCCCGCGCTCCCCCGGATTCTCCGATTCGGTCCCCCTACGGCCGGATCGGCGCCCGCCGGCCGGGGAGCCGCGATTACCGCGTTGCTCCCCGGTCGGCCGGCGTGACGGAAAACCGTCATCCACTCTTCGCCGCGTACCCTCCCGCCGCCGCATTTCGTTGACCAGGGCAGGCCGGGGGAGAAGGAAACGCGCCGCGCGATGTCCCGTTCCCGCACATCCGCGCGTATGTCGTGCGCCGGCTGCTCGACCCCCAGACGAAGGTGGCCACCCATGTTCCGCACGATTGTCGGTGCCGCGGTCGCGACCGCCGCCCTGGTGCTCGTCCCCGCGCCCGCCGCGCACGCCGAGGAGACCGACCCGCAGCTCTGCTATGGCGTCTGGACGACCGCGCCGTTCGACTCCGGTGCCGGGCCGGTCTGCGTGCCGTGGCCCGCGGGCACCGGCTGCGGAACGCTGGAGCAGGGCCTGGGACCGGTCGTCGTGGTAGCGCTGGTGTGCCTGCCCAAGCCGTTCGGCGAGATCCCCTAGCTCTCGCTCTCGTACTCGCACTCGATCGCGTCCACGGTGCACACCAGCCCGGGACGGCGGTCCATCTCCATCTCGTACGCCGTGTAGACGTCACCGACGGGCGTCTCCACCCGAGGCGTGACGATCGTCGTGCGCTGGCCCGGTGAGAACGGCGTCTCCGGGATCGGCAGCGCGACCTTGGGCGCGGCCTTGCCGGTGTCGCCACCACGGCCGTCGCCGCGCGTCTCCGTCGCCGTGACCGAGGACGCGGTGCGCACGCGGACCGGAGCGGTGCGGCGTACGGACGCCACGTCGGCGGCGTCGTACTCCGGCGTCGACACGGCCATCGGCGGCGCGAGGCGCGGCGACAGCTCGTGCGGCACCGCGGGCTGCACCGTGACGGTGAGCGCCACGCCGCCGACGATCGCGCAGAGCGCCGCCGACGAGGCCGCCGGGACGGCGCTGAACGAGCGCCGGCGCAGGCCGCGCAGCCAGAACACGACGGAGCCCGCCGTGCCGCCGCCGAGCGCGCGCACCTCGGCCGCGAACCGGCGGCGGGCGCGCTGCAGCGCCTTGCGGACGGCGTCCTCGGTGGAGCCGACGAGGCGGGCGATGGCGGGGCAGTTGAGCTCGTCCACCTCGTACAGCACCAGGATGCGGCGCTGGCTCGGCGGGAGGGTCTTGAGGGCCGTGCGGACGAGGCGGCGGCGCTCGTTGAGCAGCGCGGCGGGCTCGGGCAGGACGGTGTCGTCGGCGACGTCGTTGACCAGCACGGTGTCGTCGTCGGTGGCCTCGCAGATGCGGCGGCCGCGGGCGAGGTCGTGCGCGACGTTGCGGGCCACCCGGATCAGCCAGGCCCACGTCTCGGCCTCGGTGCGGTCCCTGTCCATCGCGCGCAGCGCGCGGGTGAGCGTCTCCTGCGTGATCTCGTCGGCGTCCCGCGGGCCGAAGTGGTGCGTGATGTAGCGGAACAGCTGCGGGCGGTACTGCCGGTACAGGTCGGAGAACGTGTCGTCCTCGACGTGGCGGCGTACAGGCGCGCTGCGGTACGGCGCGAGTGCTGCGATGGTCACGGCTCGGGCCTTCGGGGTAGCGGCGCGAGATGCGCGGGGGTGATCGCATCGTGGGGCAGGGCAACCCCACGTGGCAAGAGTTTCGACACGGAGTGTCCCGATCCCGCCTGGTGGAGCGTACTTCTTCGGGGGTCACACATGAACCGGAGGAGTCGAGCCATGTCACGAGGGGCGGCAGCGTTGGCCGAGGCCGTCGCCGACGTCGCTCCTGCCGTGGAGACGGAGGCTCCGGCAGCGCGTCCCGCGCACGCCGGCCAGACCGACGCGCTGCTCGGGCGGCTCTGTCGCGTCGTGCGCGACGTGCTCGGGGTGAGCCGCGCGACCGTACTGGTGTTCGAGGACCCGACCACGCTCGTCCCGGCCGTCTCCGTGGCACGCGAGGAGCACGACGAGCTCTGGCAGCGCTTCCGCACCATGCGCCCCATCTCCCTCGACCTGTCCAGCGAGGCCGTCGCCGCGCTCCGCCGTGAGGCGGTCGTCGTGGTGCCCGACGCCGAGACCTCCCCGCTGGTGCCCGCCGAGTGGCGTACGGCGTTCGGCCTGACCTCGCTCGCCGTCGCCCCGCTGCACGTGGACGGCCGCCCCTGGGGCGCCCTCGTCGTCGACGACACGGACGCGCGGCACGAGTTCGGTGCCCGCGACATCCGTACGCTCGCCGAGCTGGCCGGCCTCGCCGCCACCGCGATCTCCGCCACCGAGTGCGCCGCTGCCGCGGCCGCCGAGGCGGCGCTGCGGACGGCCCTGCGCGAGTCGGCCACCCGCCTCGGCGTCACTCTCGACCTCGCCGAGGCCGTGGACGGGGTCGCGCCGTTCCTCCTCACCGCGAGCGGCTTCGAGCTCATCGGCGCCGCGCTCGGCAAGTCCGGGCTCGCCCGCACGCTCAAGGTCGCCACGACCACCGGCTACGACACCGACGCCGTCCGCGTGCTCAAGAACGGCGCCGAGGAGGCCGTCTCCTCCGACGGCCGCCTGCTCGTGCCGCTCCGTGGCGTACAGGGGCTCATCGGCGTGCTCGTGCTGCGTTCCCACGGCAGCGCCGCCAAGCGCCTCGACCTCGTGCACGAGGTGGCCGACCGGTTCGCCGCGACCATCGAGCAGGTCGGCTCGGCCGAGCGCGCCGCTACGCACGCCGCCGACATGGAGCACTCCACGGTGCGCCTGAGCCTGGCCCGCCAGGCCATCGGGCGCGCGCTGCGCACGTTCCGCGGCGTCGGCTACGCCTCCGGCGGCCCCGGCCTCTTCTCGGTCTCGTCCACCAACCACGCCCGCCGCGCCCTCGAGGACCTCGACGAGGTACGCCAGGTGCTCGCCGCGCAGTCCACCAGCCCCGCGCTCGCGCCCGCGCTCAAGGCGCTGCTCGACGGTGTGCCCGCGCGGACGTACGAGCTGGCCTGGACGACCGCGGGCGCGCCCCGCCCCGTCGCCCCCGAGGCCGAAATCGCGTGCCTGCGTACGGCGCTGCGTTTCGCGAATCTCGTTCGGGAATCCCGCGGCCGCGTGCTCGCCGTCCGGCTGTCGTTCACCCAGGACGGCGTCGAATGCTCACTGTCGTCCAACGGGCTGCTCCGCGACCCCGCCGCGGTGGCGGGCGAAACGGGCGTTAGCGACCTTGTCGGACCCTGGATCCGCGAAATTGGAGGTACTGCTGAGTTCGAGTCGAATGACGCAGCGTTCAGTGTTCGCTTCGCCGTACCGAACCTTCAGCCCCCCCTACGGGCTCGCACCCGGTAAAACCCCAGCCCTAAGGATGCGCCCCATGTCGCTGACCAAGACCCTCGCCGCCGCCGCGGCCGTGTCGCTGCTCCTCGGAGTGAGCGCCGCCGAGGCTGCCAAGCCCAAGCCCAAGAAGCCCGTCTGCAACATCGTCAAGGACGCCAAGGACGACGCCACCGGCAACGGCAGCGGCATCTTCGCGACGCCGAACGAGCCGACCCTCGACATCGTCAGCGCCGACGTCGCCACCAACGCGAACATGCTGACCGCTGTCTTCCGTCTCGCCGCGCTCGAGGCGACGCCCAGCACCGCTCCGACAGGGCGCATGTTCAACCTCACGTTCACCGCGCGCGGTACGACCGTGACCGTCGACGCCCGCGTCAACCCCGTCGGCAACGTGTGGAACCGTGGCAAGGGCAGCGGGATCGTCGACCCCGCCAAGAAGGAGGTCCGGCTGCACGTGCCGTTCTCGGCGCTGCCGTTCCCCCTCAAGGCGAACGAGAAGATCACCAACCTGCGTGCGTCGAGCTGGCGCTGGGGCGCCAACCAGGACATCACGCTCGGCCTCGTCGACGACGTGCAGACCAAGTCCTCGTACGTCCACGCCTGGCCCTCGTGCGTGAAGGTCGGCAAGTAGATGCGTCTTCGCACACTGAACCTGCTTCTCACGGCGACCGCCGTAGCCACCATCGCGGCCTGCGGCGGATCGTCGGGCAGTACGGGCGCGCTCCCCGTGTCGGGCGGTGCCGCGTCGGCCTCGGCCACTCCGTCGGCGCAGCAGCCGTCGGGCGCCCCTGCCACGGGCCCGGCCGCCAGCGGTGCGCCGCAGGCGACCGGGGCACCGGGTGCCGTGAAGTCGTCGGCGCCGGGCGCGCCGGGCGGTTCGAAGGCGCCGGCCTCGTCGGCGAGCCCCACCATGCCACCGGCGCCGACCGTCGCGGGCAATCACCAGGCGACCGAGAAGGAGCTGCCCATCGAGGCGAGCATCTCGCCCGCCTGCGTGCCGGCCGGCGGGCTCGCGACGCTCACGGTCAAGACGCTGCCCAAGACGACGCTCGCATTCGTGGCCGTCTACAACGGTGAGAAGAGCGGCGCGGCGCCGCCGTGGGGCGAGGGCTACGGCGGCAACGACAAGGGGGAGGCGTCCGCGGACGGCTCCTGGACGATCAGCTGGACCGTGACACCCAATGCGCCCCATGGGCCCGCGCGGGTCATCCTCGCGGCCGGCAAGAACGGGAAGCAGCGGGCCATCAACGTGCCGTTCTCCGTGGGCGGGAGGGAGGCCGGCGGCTGCGGCACGTGACCTGATCGGGGGACCTGTCCGGCTCACAAGGCCGGTCAGTCGCGGCGGAACCGCACCGGGCTGCAGACCGGTCGGAACCACCGCCATAGAGGGGCCGAAGACATCGGTCCCATCATCTCAATGAGGAGAAAAATCAAGTGAAGGCAATCCTGCGCAGTGCCATCGTCGCGGCCGGTGCGGCCTCGACGATGATCGCCGGCATGACGCCGGCGTCCGCCGCCCCCGGTGGCGTCGTCGCGTTCACGGGTACGGCCAGCATCGGCTGCTTCGGCTGCCCGGGCCCCCGCCCCGGCACCGCGGTGCTCAGCGGTACCGGCGTCACCCTCGAGGGCAACGTCATCAGCGGCACCGCCAACGCCACGTACACCGTGACGGACCCCGCCGACGTGACCTGCGTCATCACGGGCTCGGCCACCGGCAGCGTGACCGGTGCGATCAACGTCGGCTTCACCTGGCTCCGCGTCGGCGCCACCGCGGTCATCACGACCACCGGTGAGGTCAACGGTGCCGGTGCGGCGGTATTCGTCGTCACCAGCCCGGTCGGCAACCCGTGTGGCGGTCCCGTGACCGCGACGGTCGTGGGTGCGGTCGCCGGCACCTGATCCACCCGCAACACCGTTTGACGGACGCCGTGGCGCGGGTCGGGGGCATCGACCCGCGCCACGGCGGTCCCATCCCAGGCGCGTACAGTTCCATCACACAGGAGTCCCAGCCTCTATGAAGAGTCGCCTTCGCCGCCTAGCCGTCACGGTCGTTCTCACCGTGCTCGGTGTCTCGCTGGTCGGCGGTGTCGTGCCCGGCAACGGCGCGACCGAGGCAGCCGGCGCGCCGGGCGACCCGCTGCGGGTCGTCGGCGAGATCCCGTTCCCCAAGGGACTGGCCACGAGTGAGTTCGGCGCCGGGTCCGTCGTCGCGGTCGACGCGCCCTCGCGGCGGCTGTTCTACCTGTACCTCGGCGGTGACTCCGTCGCGAGCATGGTCACGTACGACATCAGCACCAAGATCCCCAAGCCGATCGCGCTGGCACCCATCGGGCCCGTCAGCAACTACACCCTCGCGACGTCGTACACGACGGCGTACGACCGCAAGCGCAAGCAGCTCGCGATGGTCTCGCCGATCGTCAACGTCGAGGGCAACGACGCCCCGACCAACACCGCGGCGCTGATCGTGTACAGCGAGACGAAGCGCAAGGTCGTCCACCGCTGGAACCTCTCCCAGGTGCTGCCCGGGTTCTACGCCCTGGGGCTCACCTACTCCCCGGCCGACGACCTCTACTACGCGGTCGGCGAGTTCTCCGGCAACCGCTACATCGCCGACGGCACGGTCGTCCTGGGCGGCAAGTTCGTCGGCCCCGGTGCCGGCGTCGTCGCGATCAGCCCGACCGACGGCTCCGTCAAGTGGGTGCGCTCGGTCCCCGAGTGCCAGCAGGTGCTGTACTCCAAGAACATCGGCTCGCTGGTCTCCCGCAGCCGAGTCCACCAGGCGCTGTACTTCATGTGCGTCAGCGGCGGCACCGCGTCCAGCCAGACCTACCCCGGCCAGTCGGGCCTCGTCCGGCTGCCCATCGACCCCAAGGGGACGACCGCCAACGCGTTCCAGCTTCCCGCGGAGTTCTTCGCGATCTCGGGCAGCTACTACGGCGGCGGCCAAGCCAGCGGCATCGCGGCGTTCGACGAGACGACCGACCGCTTCTACGTGCAGAGCATCTCGTACAAGACGCCGGGCGCGTTCGTGTTCGACGGCCGGCTGACCTCCTGGGTCGGCTTCGTCTCGTCGCCGAGCAACGCCGACTACTTCATCGGCGTCAACGAGGGGCTCGGCCACCTCTACATCGGGACCCACCGCGGCGCGATCCCGGTCGAGCCCACCGACGGGATGCTCGTCGCGGACGTGCGGCAGACCCCCGTTCCCGCGGGTGAGTTCCAGCAGCTCATCACGAGCTCGCTGATCCCCACGGACTCCAGGACCAACAGGCTGTTCGTCCGGCCCATCGACGGCGGCAAGCCGTACCTCGTCGTCGAGGACACGACGCCGGTCACGCACGGCACGGAGGCTCCCGACTACGACGCCCAGACGAGCGGCAGTGCCGACACGCCGGCCAACGACATCTTCTACGCCATCGGCGCGACCGGGTACGGCGTCCAGGCCGTCCAGGTCGGCGGAGTCGGTTCGCCGCTGACCTTCCTCGGCCCCGGCACTCCGAACATCCCTGGCGTCGCGGGCGGCACGCGCGCGACGATGAGCGCGCGCGTCGGTTCGATCGACCTGCGCGCGGGCGGTGCCGCCGCATCCGCGCAGGCGGCGCTCGGCGACATCAACACCGTCCGCGAGCTCGAGGGCCAGGGTCAGCCATGGCCGTACCCGACGGGGTCCTGTCTCGACGCGCGGAACAAGCCCGTCAAGGACACGTGGCGCGACGACAGCGGCCGGACCGCCGCGACCTACACCATCGAGTGCGACCTCGCCGGCCAGCGCGTCCACTCCCGCGTGCGCATGGGCGCCTCCGGATCGGGCGGCGCGACCGCGCAGAAGTCCTCGTACGACGTCACCGCGACCCGCGACCGCACCAAGGGCGCGTACGTCGAGACCTCCGCCGCGGCGGACGGTGTGACCCTCGAGGTCGCGGGGGCGTACCTGCTCTCGCTCGGCAAGGTGAGCGCGACGTCGACCTCGGTCGCGCACGGCCGGGCGGGCACCGCCACGTCCGTCTGGACGCGCGCCATCGAGGGTGTCCGGATCACCGACGCCCTCGGCAAGACCGTGCTCGCCCTGCCGGGGTGCACGTCGCGGATCGAGGTGAAGTCCGGCAAGCGGACGGCGAGCGACACCTGCGCCACCCTCGCGGACGCGCTGAACAAGGTCGCCCCGACGCGGCTGCGGGTCTTCTTCCCGATGCCCGACGTCGCGGCCACCCCCAAGGGCGCGTTCGCCGGCGTCGAGCAGTCCGAGGCGCAGTACCTCCAGCAGAACGTCGTCAACGACCAGGGCGTCATCTACCGCGGCGACTCCGTCGGCATCCGGCCTGCGCCGGCGATGCTGACCGAGACGTACAACGACACGACCGAGCGCTCGCGTACGGTCACCGCGCTCGCCGCGACCCAGGCGAACGCCGTGTTCGAGGCCAACCCGCCGTTCGTGTACCCGCCCGTCCCCACCGACGGCCCGACCACAGGCCCGACCGGCGGTCCCGGCGGGAACTCCGGCGACCCCGGCATCACGCCCGGCACCAACGGGGAGGCCGGCGGTGAGAACACCACGGGCAACCCCCCGCCGCAGGCGGCCGGCGGCACGGACACCAACGCCATCCCCACCGCGGGCATCCGCGGGTTCCTGTTCCTGCGCCGCGGCCTCGAGGACGTCGCGCTGCTCGTGCTGCTCTCCGGGCTGGTGCTCGGCGGAGCGGGCACGATGTGGCGCCGCCGCCGGCTCGTCGAAGTGCTCGTCACCGTTCCCCGGAAGGAAGCAGCTCTGTGATCCGCCGTCTCTCCACTGGTGACCGCGGCGCGGCATCCGTGCCCGCCGTCATCGCCGGCTTCACCGCCGGAGCGCTCGTCATGGCGCTCGCGCTCGTGGAGATCGTTCCTTCCGACCGCGTCCAGGGCCTCCAGGCCGGCGGCACCACCGGCAGCACGGTCACCGGCAGCGGTCCGCAGGAGTCGCTCGCGCCCGGCGAGACCCGCGGCCCGAACGCCCCTGGCGCCTCCAACGCGCCCGGCGGCGGGGGCGGCGGCACCAACAACGGCGGCGGCGCGCCCGGCGCCAGTGGCGGCCCCAGCGGCCCCGTCATCCCGCCGTCGAAGTTCGAGTGCCGCGCGGACAAGAACGGCGGCGCGACCGACCGTGGCGTGACCGCCAACTCGATCAGCCTCGCGACGACCATCGTCGCGTCCGGCATCGGCTCGGCGTTCCTCGGCGAGATGAAGCACGCCATGGAAGCCGTCACCGAGCAGGTCAACCGGGCGGGCGGCATCTGCGGCCGCAAGCTCGTCATCGAGACCCGCGACGACGGCTGGGACGCCTCGACCGGCGCGCAGTACCTGCGCAACTACATCAACGACCGCAGCAAGTTCGGCATCCCCGTCGGCGCCTCGTCCGAGGGCCTCGGCGTCGTCATCGACAGCGGTGACCTCGACAAGGCGCAGTTCCCGGTCGTCGGCTCCGACGGCCTCGCGATCAACCAGTACCTCAACAAGCAGGGCCAGGCCCAGCCGTGGGTGTGGCCCATCGCGACCGCGACCGTCTCCGAGGCCCGCATCATGGCCAGCGAGGCGTACAAGCGCGGCGCCCGCAACTTCGGCGTCGTCTTCGACCGCGACTACCACTTCGGCAAGGAGGCCGCGGCCGCGTACAGCGCCGAGGTCGAGCGGCTCACGGGCAAGCCGGTGCTGGGCTACAACACCAACAACACGTGCAACCAGCGCTTCTGCGGCATCGCGGCGGGCCAGAACAGCTACAGCGGCGACGCCGCGAAGTTCAAGGCGTCCAACCCCGACTTCGTCGCGCTGTTCCTCGAGCCCGAGACCGCGCTGACGTGGATGCAGGACCCCAACACGCCCTCGGCCACCGACAAGGCGATCAAGTACGGCTACGGCGGCGCGCAGCCGCTGTTCACGAAGCAGTTCGAGTCGCAGTGCCGTGAGAAGTGCGACCAGATGGTCGTGTGGTCCGGCTTCAAGCCGAACGTCGAGAAGTACCGCAACGACCCGGCGGTCGCGGCGTACGTCCGCGCGCTCAAGGCGAAGTACCGGCAGGCGGACGAGTTCAACCAGTTCACGCAGAGCGCGTACGTCGGCATGCAGTTCCTCGTCGAGGCGCTCAAGCGGGTCGGCCCCGAGCTGACTCGCCAGCGGCTCAAGGCCGTGCTCGACCACATGACGTACGACAACGGCCTCACGTTGCAGGGCCGGCTCACGTTCACGCCGCAGACCCGCTTCGCCAACACGACCATGCAGGCGTTCACCATGCAGTACAAGGGCACGCCCGGCGGCTGGCGGCTCGGGCCGATCGTCAAGGACCCCAGGCCCGGCGTCGGGGTGCGCTAGCCATGAGCAACGTGCTCCTGTTCACGTTCCTGTCGATCCCGCTCATCGGCGCGTACACGATGTTCGCGATCGGCATCGTGGTCATCTACCGGTCCTCGCGCGTGCTCAACCTGGCGCACGGCGCCATGGCGATGACGCCCGCGTACGCGTACTACTCGCTGACCGAGTGGGGCCTCCCCATGCCGGTCGCGCTCGTGCTGGCCGTCGCCTTCGGCGCGCTGCTCGGCGTGGGAGTCGAGGCGCTGTTCGTACGCCGCCTCCGCCCGCAGGGTCCGACGGCGCAGACCGTCGGCACCGTCGCGGTCACCGGCCTGCTCATCGCGCTCGTCGGCAAGGTCTACGGCACGTCGGCTCTGCAGGTGCCCGCGATCTTCCCCGAGGGCCAGATCAAGCTCGGCGGCGCGGTGCGCTACGCCGACCTCGGCATCCTCGTCGTCGGGCTGGTCATGGCCGCGGCGACGCTGGCGTTCTTCAAGTTCACGCAGTTCGGCCTCGCGCTGCGCGGTGCCGCGCAGAACCGCACCGCCGCCACGCTGGTCGGCGTCAACCCGCAGCTCGCCGCCTCCGCCGCCTGGGCGCTCGGTGGCGGTCTCGCGGCCCTCGCGGGCGTCCTGCTCGCCGCCGCGACCAACCTCAACCCGTACACCCTGTCGCTCGAGGTGCTGCCGGCGTTCGTCGCCGCGCTGCTCGGGGGGCTGGAGAGCCTCGGCGGCGCGATGATCGGCGCGGTCGTGGCGGGTCTCGTGTTCGGCCTGGTGCCGCTGATGTCGACGTGGCCTGGAGTCGGCGACTTCTTCGCCCTGCCGGGCGCGCCTCAGCTCGTGCTCACCATCTTGACGCTGGTGCTGCTCGCGGTCCGCGGCAACAGGATCTCGGGCGCCGACAGGGACGAGGCCGGCCTGGCGGTCGAGCGCGCGCCTGGGCGGCAGGGGTACAAGCGCAACCGGCTCCGCCCCTCCGCGGTGGTCGTCTTCGCGGCGTTGCTGCTGTTCCCGTTCGTCGTCGACTACTCGCTGCTCGGGTCGTCCCTCATCGCGCTCGAGTACGCCGTCATCGCGTTCTCGCTCGTCATCCTCACCGGGTGGGTCGGGCAGATCTCGCTGGCCCAGGCGACGTTCGTCGGGATCGGCTCGCTGCTCACGGCGATGGTCGCGCGCGAGCTGGGCATCGGCTCGCCGTTCGACATGGTCGTCGGCGCGCTCGTCGCGGGCATCACGGCAGTCGTGCTCGGTGCGGTCGCGCTGCGCGTCCGCGGGCTCTACCTCGCCGTCGCGACGCTGATCTTCGCGTGGATGGGCGACGCGTTCCTCTTCACGTCCCCCTACCTCGGCATGTCCGGCGGCTCGTCCACCAAGCCGAACCAGCACATCGGCACGCCGGGCGCGTGGCCGTCGTTCGACATGACCAGCAGGCGCGTGCTGTTCATCCTGTTCCTGGTGATCGTGGTCACGTGCTACGTCTGCCTGTCCAACCTGCGCGACGCCAGGACCGGCCGCGCGTTCGCGGCCATCAGGGGGTCCGAGGCTGCCGCCGCCTCGCTCGGCATCGACGTCGTCCGGTACAAGCTCGTCGCGTTCGCCGCCAGCGGCGTCCTCGCGGGCCTCGGCGGCGGGCTGATCATGGCGGAGCAGCGCTCCGTCGGCGCCGACCAGTTCTTCTACACGATGTCGCTGCAGTTCCTCGCGATCGCCGTCGTCGGCGGCCTGTCCAGCCTCTCGGGCGCGGTCGCCGCGGGCGTGCTGTTCGCCTCACTGCGCCAGCTCTTCTTCGAGGTGAGCTGGCTCGAGGGCTGGCTGCCGATCGTCTCCGCGCTGCTGCTCGCCGGCGTGCTCCTGCTCTACCCGACCGGCCTGGCCGGACTGCTCGACAAGGCCGGGGTCTTCTTCGCGAAGGTCGCGGACCGCGCCGACCAGCTGCTCGATCCCGTCAAGGTCAAGGCGGCGAGCACGTACGGCACCGCGCGCGGCGCCGTCGTTGCCAAGGTCCAGACGTTCCGCGCGCCGAAGCCCACGCCGGGCTCCGAGGACTGGATGGCCGCGCGCGACGTGCCCGAGGTGCCCGACACGCCGGCGGCGCTCCTCGAGGCCGCGATCGCCGACGCGCCGGTCGAGGACCAGGTGGCCGCGCCCGCGTCGCCGCCGAAGCCCGTGCGCACGTACCGCCGCGAGCGTGACCTCGACGCGCCGATCCGGCTCGAGGCGCGTGACGTCACGGTCCGCTTCGGTGGCCTGACCGCGGTCAACTCCGCGAGCCTCGAGGTGCGCGAGGCGGAGGTCGTCGGCCTCATCGGCCCCAACGGCGCCGGCAAGACGACGCTGTTCAACGCGATCCTCGGCCTCAACGACCCGCAGACCGGCAGCGTCCTCCTCTACGGCAAGGACGCCACCAAGGCCAAGGCGCACGTCCGCGCGCAGATGGGTGTGGCGCGGACGTTCCAGGTGCTGCAGCTGTTCAAGGGCCTCACGGTCTTCGACAACCTGCTCGTCGCGACGCACCAGCACAACGAGAGCACGCCCGTCGGCAACCTCGTCGCCAGCGCCGCCACGGTGCGCGACGAGCAGGCCTGCCGCGACCGCGTCCGCGAGGTGCTGCGGCTGCTCGAGCTCGAGGACGTCGCGGACCGCTCGGTGAGCGGGCTGCCGTTCGGCATCCTGCGCATGGTCGAGCTGGGCCGCGCGCTCGTCACCGGCGCCAACCTGCTGCTCCTCGACGAGGCCGCCTCCGGCCTCAACGACCACGAGACCGACCGCCTCATCGACGTCATCGGGCTGGTCCGCGGCCTCGGCGTGTCCGTGCTGCTCATCGAGCACGACATCCGCATGGTCAACGCCGCCTGCGACTACGTCTACGTGCTCGACCGCGGCACGATGATCGCCGAGGGCCCGCCCGAGGTCGTGTCGAACGACGCCGGCGTCCTCGCGGCGTACCTCGGCACCACGACCCCCGAGAGCGGCTCCACCGACGACGAGCTCGTGGAGGCGTGATGCGCGCTCTTCGTCCCCTCGCCGTGGCCGCCGTGATGGCGAGCACCGTCGCGTTCGGGCCCGCGCCGGCTCGGGCGGAGACCGTGGCGGCGACGTTCTCCGGCACCGTCACGATCGGCTGCTTCGGCTGCGGTGACTACGGTCCGACGGGCAACAGTGCGTCCATCACGCTGACCGGCCTGTACGGCCACGCCGTCAACGTCGCCACGTCGGGCAGCGCGGTCTTCGCCGTGCGCTCGCCCGCCGGTCCGACGTGCACGGCCGGACCTGGCTACGCCGACGGGCGCTTGAGCGTCGCGACGCCGTTCGGCTACCCCGACCAACGGTTCTTCTGGACGCAGATCGGCGACGCGCTCTACATCTCCCTGCCGGACATCGGCGTCAGCGGCGTGGGGACGTTCACGGTCACGTCACCGGTGGGCAACCCGTGCGGCGGGTCGGTCACCGCCACCATCTCCGGCGTACTGGCAGGGATCTGATGCTCACAGTCGACAACATCGACGTCTTCTACGGACCGGTGCAGGCGCTGCGCGGCCTGTCCCTGACCGTCGGCGACGGCGAGATGGTCGCCCTCCTCGGCTCCAACGGCGCCGGCAAGACGACGACGTTGCGTGCCGTGTCGGGCCTGCTGCCGTACAAGAACGGCTCCATCACCATCGGCGGCGTCGAGGTGTCCTCGCTCGCGCCGCACCGGGTCGTCACGGCGGGCGTTGCGCACCTGGCGCAGGGGCGCGAGCTGTTCTCCGAGCTGACCGTCACGGAGAACCTCCGCCTCGGCCACTGGTCGCGCCGGCGCCACAGGGGCGACTTCGACGAGCGGGCCGGGCGGGTGTTCGACCTGTTCCCGCGCCTCAAGGAGCGGGCGCACCAGGCGGCCGGAACGATGTCCGGTGGCGAGCAGCAGATGCTCGCCGTCGGCCGCGCGCTCATGAGCGACCCCAAGCTGCTGCTCGTCGACGAGGCGTCGATGGGTCTGGCCCCGAACCTCGTGGAGCAGCTCTTCGACGCGCTGGCCGCGGTCAACGCCGCCGGCACCAGCGTGCTCGTCGTGGAGCAGTTCATCGGGATGGCGCTGCGCTACACGCAGCGGGCGTACGTCCTCGCCAAGGGCGCCGTCGCGATCGAGGGGATGAGCGCGGACCTCGCGACGTCGGAGGAGGTCGTGGGCGCGTACCTCGGCCACGACGCGGAGGACGCCCAGACGGCCTGACGGCCAGGAGTCGCCGCCTCCGCGCCGAACTCCGTACGCATCGCCCCTACCCCTCGAGGAGACACCATGACGTCCCGCAAGCTGACCCTGCGCGGCGAGGCACTGACCGAGCTCACCACCGGCGAGCTCGTCTCCGTCGCCGGCGCGTCGGGCCTGCCGTGCGACACGTTCGAGTCGCTGCTGCCGACCTGCGGCTGCACCGGCAACTACTCGCTCAACCCCTGCTGATTCTTCCGTCTGCACCAACGAAAACAGCTATTTACAACCCGCTCGAAATGTGACAATCTCCGACAACTCGCCCGCATGCCCCGCGGTGCGCCGAGCCCGTCCCAGGACGTGGCCCGGCAGCGTTCTCCGTGCGCCATGCGGCCCAGCCATGTGCGTGCGGGTACCACCGCCCCCGCTGGGTGCCGTTCGCCGTACAAGGCCCGGCCAGGACCCTGGCGGGCACCCGTGTGGGAGGAGATCCACCTTGTCCAAGCTCGCTCGCCTCGTCGCCGCCGCCGCGGTCGCCGCGGCGCCCGTCCTCGCGCTCGCCTCGCCGGCCCAGGCCGCCAACGGCTGCGCGGTCAACAACACCGGCAGCTCCACGAGCAACGTCACCATCACGGTGACGCCGACCGGGGCCAACCCGATCACGATCGGCCACAGCTCGTCGGCCATCTCGTGCTCGTACATCACCGCGACCGACGCGGTCACCCTGACCTGCACGCTCACCGGCGGCCGCTGCGTCGCGTACGTCAACGGTGTCCAGTCCGCGTCGTGCATCGACTCGGGCAACGCCACGTGCAGCACGAACTTCCACACCACCCCGGGCGACACCATCACGCTCGAGGTCGTCGGCGGCAGGGGCGAGGTCAGCGACTACGTCGCGTAGCACCTGCTCGTTCGCCGAGGGCGCCGTTCCGTTCGCGGGGCGGCGCCCTCGTCGTATGTCCCGATCCGGGGTGCTCGCGCGTACTTCGGGTGACGCGTCACCCAGCGCGTCCTCGAGACCGCCCGGTGCCGGCGCCGCCGCAAGCCGCCGGCACCGGGTGCTTCACCCGTACGGAAATGCCCCGGCCCGGCGTCCCTTACGGGAGCCGGGCCGGGGGTCGTGCGGTGCTACTGCTTCTCGACCGACAGCAGGCAGTTGACGATGTCGCAGCTGACGAACGCGTAGCAGCTGTACAGCGTCTCGCGCGTACCGCCGACGACGACGCCGAGCTCGTCGGAGCTGAGCTCCTGGAGGACGTCGCGCTTCAGGTTGAGCTTGCGGGGCATGGGGGCTCCTCGAGGGGACGAAAGGGACGTCACTGTAAACGATGTCCCGCCCGTTCGGCTCGCGGGCAGCCGCCTACGCGTGCGGGCACGTCGCGCGGTACTCCTGGATCTGCGAGCTCGGCGCGGGTGCCGGGCAGAGGAACTGGTCGTAGCGGGTGTCGTTGTCCACGAACCTCTTCAGCCACGCGATCGAGTACTTCGACGTGGCGGCGTTGGCGCTGTTCGTGACGCTGTGGCCGGCGTTGTTGAGCTCCAGGTACGCCTTGTCCTGGGCGGCCGAGAGGCTCTCGTAGAACGGCTCGGCGTGGCTCGACACCGGGGCCGTGGAGTCGTTCTCCGCGCCGATGATCAGGGTCGGCGTGCTCGGCTCCGGCCACGTCTTGTCGGTGTGCCACGGCGTCAGCGGAATCGCAGCCTGCAGCGCAGGGCGCGTCTTGATCGCCTCCAGCGAGCCGCCGCCGCCCATCGAGTGACCCATGACCGCGAGCCGCGTGACGTCGATGCGGTCCTTCACCGCGCTGGTGCCCGTGAGGTAGTCGAGCGCGGCGAGCAGCTGCGTGCCGCGCGCGGCAGGCTGGTCCCAGCCGGAGTTCGTGTTGAACGTGATGACGACGAACCCGTGCGACGCCAGCCGCGGGCCGAACCACGAGATCGCCGACTGCGTCTCCGTGAAGCCGGGCGAGATCGCGACGGCGCCGAGGTCCGGCAGCGTCGTGTCGGTCGGGTAGTAGATCGTCGCGGCGCCGAAGCCCGGCGTGGCCGCGTCGGCGACGGTGATCGAGGCGTAGGCGAACGGACCGTTCGTCTCGATCGCGGCGGACGTCGGGTCGGGCCCGACGCGGTACTCGACCGCGGTGGCGGGCGACGTGCCCAGGGACAGCGAGATGACCGCGGCGAGCGCCGCGGCGTACGTCTTCCTCATGTGCTGGCTGCCTTACGTGAGTAGGGGAGCCGCCCAGGCAGACGGAACGCGCGGTCGCGGGGCATCGCGGGCCGGTGTACCGACCGCTGAACGACCATCACTGTGCTGGGAGCGGGATAGTGCCACGCGCGCGGCCAAGATCGCACGTCGGGCTCGCAGGCACGCGATGAGTGGTGCCCCCGGCAGTGGTGCCCCCGGCAGGAATCGAACCTGCGCCCCCGCCTCCGGAGGGCGGTGCTCTATCCGCTGAGCTACGGGGGCTCAGGACCCGCCGATGCTACCCGACGGGTCGCGTACGCCGCGCGGGCCTTTGCCCGGTCGCGGCCCCGCGCTCCGCTGGTTCTCTGAAGATCACCACGCGTGGGACCGGCGCGCGGACCGCAGAGAACGAGCGGGCGACGACCGAGAACTGGCCGATCAGGATGCGCGGTAGTGGAGGAACTGCTCGGTCATCCGCTGCGACTGCCCCGCGCTGAACTGCGTGTAGCAGGCGTCGTCGCTGTAGTCCATGTAGTTGTGGATCGGGTCGAGGCCCGGCGCGGAGCAGGTGTCCTGGCCGATGGGGCAGCCGCGGGTCGGCGTGCGCTGCATCGGCGTGTCGTCGACCCGGTCGCCGCTCGCGCTGCACCCGCCCTGGAACGTGTGGAACAGCCCCAGCCAGTGCCCCGCCTCGTGCGTCGCGGTGAGGCCGAGGTCGAAGCGGTCGATGAACCCGCCCGGCAGCGAGCCGTAGTGCACGACGACGCCGTCGCGGTCGGGCAGGCTCTTGTACGCCGACGGGAACGTCGCCCAGCCGAGCAGCGCGTCGTTCGCCCCGTTGGTCGTGTAGATGTTCAGCGCGTCGGCGCCGCCCTGGCGCAGCGCGGCCTTCGCGACCCGCTCCTCGCGCGAGCCGTAGCCCATCGCGAACCACGCGGCGTTCTGCGTCCGCGTGATGCCGGCGAGCCGGAACGAGAACGGCGTCCGGTAGCCGCCGTACGTCCCCTGGAACGACTTGTTCAGCACGCTCACCTGCTGCTCGACCTGGCTCGTCGGCACGTTGCCCTCGGCGGCGGTCGGTCCGGAGCTGATGACGTGCACGTACACGGGGATGGTCGCGGTGTAGCCCTTGGGGTTGCGCTTGGCGCCGTCGGGGACCTCGTCGCCGCCGGCCATGTTCGAGGGCTCGCGCGCGCCGTCGAAGCCGCGCGCCGCGTGTGACTCCTCGGCGTGCGCCGGCAGGCAGGCCGCGAGGGGGTACGCCACGACGGGAACGGCGAGCATCCCGGACGTGACCAGCGTGGACAGCAGGCGGCGCATGAGCCGCTCCTCTCGGACGCACGACGAAGGACGCTGATCGTATGGCGGTGTTCCGCCGTTGTCAGGAGGGTCTGACCGGGTTTGTGGATGTAGCGTGCGTCAGGAAACGGAGGTGGGGCCGGTGTCCGGCGAACGCGTGCTCGTCGTCGACGACGACGCCGTCATCCGCCAGCTCATCTGCGTCAACCTGGAGCTCGAGGGCTTCGAGGTGCACACCGCGGAGGACGGCCAGGACGCGCTGGACAAGGTCCGCCACGTCGACCCGACGGTCATCACGCTCGACATCATGATGCCGAGGCTCGACGGCTGGGAGACCGCCGCCAAGCTGCGCAACGACCCCGACACCGCGCACATCAAGGTGATCCTGCTCAGCGCCCGCGCGCAGGAGGCCGACCTCCGCCGCGGCAAGGGCATCGGCGTCGACGAGTACCTCACGAAGCCGTTCGACCCCGACGACCTCGTCGAGGCCGTCCGGCGGCTCGCAAACACGTAGACCGAAGGCGATAGCCTCGTCCACGTGACCCCCGCCGACCTCGCGAGCCTCGTCGCGGACGCCGTCGCGGCCGAGTTCGGGCCCGACGCGATGACCGGCACGGTGGTCGTCGAGCGCCCCCGCCAGCGCGAGCACGGCGACTACGCCACCAACGTCGCGCTCCAGCTCGCCAAGCCGCTCGGGCGGTCCCCGCGCGACGTCGCCGCGCTGCTCGCCGCACGGCTCACCGAGGCAGACGGCATCAGCAAGGTCGACGTCGCGGGTCCCGGCTTCCTCAACATCACGCTCGCCGGCGACGCGCTCGGCGCGCTCGCGGGCACGATCGTCGAGAAGGGCGCGGCGTACGGACGCTCCGACGCCGGCGGCAAGCGCAAGGTCAACCTGGAGTTCGTCAGCGCCAACCCGACGGGACCGATGCACGTCGGGCACGCGCGCTGGGCGGCCTGCGGCGACGCGCTCGCGCGGCTGCTGGAGGCGACCGGCCACGACGTGACGCGCGAGTACTACGTCAACGACGCCGGCGCGCAGACCGACCGCCTCGCCGCCTCGCTGTACGCCCGCGCGCGCGGCGAGGACGTCCCCGAGGACGGCTACCACGGCGACTACGTGGACGAGACCGCGCAGGCTCTCCTCGCGGAGCGCCCCGACGTTCTCGGCCTGCCCCGGGACGAGGCGCTGGCGTGGTTCAAGGAACGCGGACTCGCGGTGCTCCTCGGCGAGATCCAGGCGACGCTGCGGGCGTTCGGCGTGGAGTTCGACGTGTGGACGTCGGAGAAGGCGCTGCACACCTCGGGCGAGATCAGCCAGGCCATCGAACGCTTCCGCGCGCAGGGCCGCGTCTTCGACGAGGAGGGCGCGATCTGGCTGCGCACCACCGACTTCGGCGACGACAAGGACAGGGTGCTCGTACGCAGCGACGGCACGCCGACGTACTTCGCCGCGGACTGCGCGTACTACCTCGACAAGCGGCTGCGCGGCGCCGAGAAGGTCGTCATCCAGGTCGGTGCCGACCACCACGGCTACACCGGCCGGATGAAGGCCATGGTCGCCTGCTACGGCGACGACCCGGAGCGCGACTTCCACCTGCTCATCGGCCAGATGGTCAACCTCACCCGCGGCGGCGAGCCGGTGAAGATGAGCAAGCGCGCGGGGACGTTCGTCGCGTTCGACGACCTCATCGAGGCCGTCGGCAACGACGCCGCGCGGTACTCGCTCGTCCGCTCCTCGATGGACAGCGACCTCACGCTCGACATCGACCTCGTCACCCGGCACGACGCCGAGAACCCCGTCTTCTACGTCCAGTACGCGCACGCGCGCATCTCCTCCGTGCTGCGCAACGCCGCCGAGCTGGGCATCGAGCGCGGGAGCACGTACGACGCCGCGCTGCTCACCCACGAACGCGAGGGCGACCTGCTGCGCGCGCTGGGCGAGTTCCCGCGGATCGTGCGCTCGGCGACCGAGCTCGACGCGCCGCACCGCGTCGCGCGCTACCTCGAAGAGCTCGCCGGGGTCTACCACCGCTTCTACGACGTCTGCCGCGTGCTGCCGGGGGAGAACGGCCCGCCGCCCGACCTGACCACCGCGCGGCTCTGGCTCTGCGAGGCCACGCGCACCGTCCTCGCCAACGGCCTGGCGCTGCTCGGCGTCACCGCCCCGGAACGGATGTAACGGCGTGCTCGACGCCGCGGTCTGGCCGCTCACCGCGTCCGACGAGGGCGGGGTCCTCGCCGTCGCCGGTGTGCCGGTCACCGACCTCGCGCGGGAGCACGGCACGCCGTTGTTCGTCCTCGACGAGGCCGACGTACGAGCCCGGTGCCGGGCCTGGCGCGAGGCGTTCCCCGACAGCGACGTCTACTACGCCGGCAAGGCGTTCCTCTGCTCCGCCATGGCCCGCATCGTCGCCGACGAGGGGCTCTCGCTCGACGTCTGCACCGGCGGCGAGCTGGCGCTGGCGCTGCGCGGCGGCGTGCCGCCCGAGCGCATCGGCTTCCACGGCAACAACAAGTCGTACGCCGAGCTCGTCGCCGCGGTCGAGGCGGGCGTGGGGCGGATCGTCGTGGACTCGTTCGAGGAGATCGGCCGCGTCTCCGCCATCGCCGCCGAACGCGGTGTGACACAGCGGGTCCTCGTCCGCGCGACGGTCGGCGTCGAGGCGCACACGCACGAGTTCATCGCGACGGCGCACGAGGACCAGAAGTTCGGCTTCTCGCTGGCGTCCGGCGCGGCCGCGCACGCGGTCGGCAGGGTGCTCGACGCGCCGTCGCTCGCGCTGGTCGGCGTGCACTCGCACATCGGCTCGCAGATCTTCGACGCGGCCGGCTTCGAGGTGGCCGCGCACCGCGTCATGTCGCTGCTCGTGCGCATCCGCGACGAGCACGGCATCGAGCTGCCGGAGCTGAACCTCGGCGGCGGCCTCGGCATCGCGTACGTCGCCGGCGACGACCCCATCCCGCCTAAGGCGCTGGCCCAGCAGCTGCGCACGATCGTCGAGACCGAGTGCCGCATCGCGGGCCTGAACGTCCCGCGCATCGCCGTCGAGCCCGGACGCCACATCGCGGGCCCGCCGACGATCACGGTGTACGAGGTCGGCACCGTCAAGGACGTCGACGGCATCCGCTCGTACGTCTCGGTCGACGGCGGCATGAGCGACAACATCAGGACCGCGCTGTACGGCGCCGAGTACACCTGCGTCCTCGCCTCGCGCACGTCGACGGCCGCGCCGGTCGCGTCCCGCGTCGTCGGGAAGCACTGCGAGACAGGCGACATCGTCGTGCGCGACGCGCTGCTCCCCGCCGACGTGAAGCCGGGGGACCTGCTCGCCGTCGCGGCGACGGGCGCGTACTGCCGCTCCATGGCGAGCAACTACAACCACGTGCCTCGCCCGGCCGTCGTCGCGGTGCGCGACGGCGAGGCGCGGCTCGTCGTGCGCCGCGAGACGGAAGAGGACCTGCTCGCGCTGGACGTGGCGGAACCCCACGACCGCGCTACGCGCGCCCGCGGGGGGCCCGGATGACCATGACGCGCAACGCGCTCGTCGGCTGCCTCGTCGCGTGGCTCGTCGCGCTGCTCTGGGCGGCGAGCCGTCCTGGCGGCAGCGTCGGTGCGCTCGTCGTCTGGGGAGTGCTGTCGGCAGTCGTCATCCTCGGCTCCGTCGCGGGGTCGCTCGCGATGGGCCGCGCGCTGACGAAGCGCGTCACCAAGGACCAGCCGTGACGCGGCCGCTGCGCGTCGCGCTGCTCGGCTGCGGCGTCGTCGGGTCGTCGGTCGTACGCCTCGTCCAGGAGCAGTCCGCCGACCTCGCGCACCGCGTGGGGACGCCGGTCGAGATCGCGGGCATCGCGGTACGGCGGCTCGGGCTCAGGCGCGACGTCGAGGTCGACGCGGCGCTGTTCACGACCGACGCGGCGGCGCTCGTCACGCGCGACGACGTGGACATCGTCGTCGAGGTCATCGGTGGCATCGAGCCCGCGCGGACGCTGCTGCTCTCCGCGCTCGCCGCGGGCAAGCCGGTCGTCACCGCCAACAAGGCGCTGCTCGCCTCCGACGGCGCGACCATCCACGACGCGGCGGCGGCGGCGGGCGTGGACCTGTACTTCGAGGCGAGCGTCGCGGGCGGCATCCCGCTGCTGCGGCCGTTGAAGGAGAGCCTTGCGGGAGAGCGCATCTCGCGGGTCATCGGCATCGTCAACGGCACCACCAACTTCATCCTCAGCCGCATGGACGAGACGGGCGCGGGCTTCGCTGAGGCGCTGGACGAGGCCACCGCGCTCGGCTACGCGGAGGCCGACCCGAGCGCGGACATCGAGGGGTTCGACGCGGCGGCGAAGGCGGCGATCCTCGCGTCGATCGCGTTCCACTCGCGGGTCACCGTGGAGGACGTACACCGCGAGGGGATTGTCGACGTCACCGCCGCCGACATCGCGAGCGCGAAGGCGATGGGGCGGGTCGTGAAGCTGCTCGCGATCTGCGAGCGTGCGGGCTCAGGCGTGTCCGTCCGCGTGCACCCGGCGATGATCCCGCTGCACCACCCGCTGGCGTCGGTGCGCGATGCGTACAACGCAGTCTTCGTCGAGGGCGAGTCGGTGGGGCAGCTGATGTTCTACGGCCGTGGCGCCGGCGGAATGCCGACGGCGAGCGCCGTCCTCGGCGACGTCGTCGCTGTGGCGCGCAACCTGCGGTCGGGCTCGCGCGGAGTGGGGGAGTCGTCGTACGCCTCGCTGCCCGCGCTGTCGATGGACGACGTCGTGACGCGCTACCACGTCAACCTCGACGTGGCCGACAAGGCCGGTGTGCTGGCGGCGGTGGCGACAGCGTTCGCCGACAACGACGTGTCGATCGGCACGGTCCGCCAGGAGGGGCACGGCGACGACGCGACGCTGGTGCTCGTGACGCACACCGCGTCGGACGCGGCGCTGCGGCGGACGGTGGAGACGCTGCGCTCGCTCGACGTCGTGCGCGCGGTCACGTCGGTCATGCGCGTGGAAGGCGGGGACTAGTGGCCTGGCGCGGCGTGATCGAGGAGTACAGGGACCGGCTGCCCGTCGACCGTGACGCGCGCGTCGTCACGCTGCTCGAAGGCGGCACGCCACTGGTGCCGGCGCCGTACCTCTCCGAGCAGACGGGGTGCGACGTGCACCTCAAGGTGGAGGGCGCGAACCCGACCGGGTCGTTCAAGGACCGCGGCATGACGATGGCCATCACGAAGGCCGTCGAGGAGGGCAGCAAGGCGGTCATCTGCGCCTCGACGGGCAACACGTCGGCGAGTGCCGCGGCGTACGCCGCCCGTGCCGGCCTGGTCTGCGCCGTGCTCGTGCCGCAGGGGAAGATCGCGCTCGGCAAGCTGGCGCAGGCGCTGGTGCACGGCGCGACGCTGCTGCAGGTCACCGGCAACTTCGACGAGTGCCTCGACCTCGCGCGCGACCTCTCGAAGAACTACCCGGTGACGCTGGTCAACTCCGTCAACCCGTTCCGCATCGAGGGTCAGAAGACGGCGGCGTTCGAGGTCTGCGACGCGCTCGGCTCGCCGCCCGACATCCACTGCCTGCCGGTCGGGAACGCCGGCAACATCACGGCGTACTGGAAGGGCTATCGGGAGTACGAGCGCGACGGCGTGACGACGTCGCTGCCGATCATGCGCGGCTACCAGGCCGCGGGCTCGGCGCCGCTGGTGACCGGCAAGCCGGTGGCCGCGCCGATGACGATCGCGACGGCGATCCGCATCGGCAACCCCGCGTCATGGGACACCGCGATCCTCGCGCGCGACGAGTCGCACGGCACGATCGAGGCGGTGACCGACAAGCGCATCCTCGAGGCGTACCGGCTGCTGGCGCGGCGCGAGGCGGTGTTCGTGGAGCCCGCGTCGGCGGCGTCGGTGGCGGGGCTGCTGCAGTCGTCGGCGGCGGGTGACGTGCCGCGCGGGTCGCGGGTCGTCTGCACCGTCACGGGTCACGGCCTCAAGGACCCCGAGTGGGCGATCAGCGGCGCGCCCGCGCCGGTCGTGATCCCCGTCGACCCCGACCGCGCGGCCGCGGAGCTCGGTCTCGCTTGAACGCACCCCACGACGCCGCTCGCTGCGCTCGCGCCGCCGCGGGGACCCCGCGATGAACCAGTACATAGACCTCCTCCGCCGCGAGAAGGACTTCCGCCGTGTCTTCGCCTCGGAGCTGGTGAGCTACGGCGGCGACTGGTTCGCGGTCGTACCGCTGCTGGCTCTGCTGCCCCGGCTGACGGGCTCCGGCATGTGGGGCGGGCTGGTGCTGGCGGCGGACACGGCTGTCTTCGCGCTGCTGTCGCCGTACGCCGGCTCGATCGTGGACCGGCTCGACCGGCGCAAGATCATGGTCGCGGCCGACGTCGTCTGCGCGGTGCTGATCTCGCTGCTGCTCTTCGTCCGTACCTCGGGCACGGCGTGGATCGCGCTCGTCGCGCTGTCGGGTGTCGCGGGGGCGAAGGCGTTCTACTCGCCGGCCGCGGCGGCGGCGCTGCCGAACCTCGTCGACCCCGAGGACCTGCCGACGGCGACGGTCCTCAACGGCGCGACGTGGGGCACGATGCTCGCCGTCGGCGCGGGGCTCGGCGGCATCATGGCGTCGTTGATCGGGGCGCACTGGTGCTTCGCGATCGACGCGGTGTCGTTCCTGCTGTCGGGGATCTACACGTGGCGTACGACGCGGCCGTTCGGCGAGGACCGGCGGCACCTGCCGCGCGCGGGGGTGCGCGCGGACCTGCGGGAGACGGTGGCGTACGCGCGGACCGAGCCCCGCGTGGTGGGGCTGCTTGCCTGCAAGATGGGGCCGTCGATCGGCAACGGCGCCATCGCGCTCTACCCCGTCTTCGCGTCGCAGGTGTGGGGGTACGGCGCGGGCGACGTGGCGTTCGCGACGGGCATGCTCTTCGCCGCGCGCGGCGTCGGCGCGCTGCTCGGGCCGATCGTCGGGCGGCGCGTCATCGCGCGGAACCAGCGCTACCTCTGGACCGTGCTCGGCACGTGGATGGTCGTGTTCGCGGTCGGGTACATGGCGTTCGCGGCGGCGCCGTGGGCGTGGGCGGGCGCGCTGATCGTGGCGGTCGCGCACCTCGGCGGCGGCGGCAACTGGATCCTCTCGACGTACGGCCTGCAGACGATCGTGCCGGACCACGTACGCGGTCGCGTCTTCTCGGTCGACTACATGCTCTCGACCGTCGTCATCGCTGCGTCCCAGGTCACCGCGGGCGTGCTGGCGGACCGGGTGGACCCGCGGTGGGTGTCGTTCGGGCTGGGGTCGCTCGTGCTTCTCTACGCTGTCGGCTGGCTGTTCGCGACGCGCCGCTTCCGGGTGGAGGTCTAGGTATGGCAGGACCCTCGTTCCGCGCGGCACCGGTCCGGGTGCGCGTTCCCGCGACATCGGCGAACCTAGGGCCGGGCTTCGACGCGTTCGGGCTGGCGCTCGGGCTGCACGACGACGTCGTCGCGCGGATCGGCGAGGGCGGCGTGCACGTGGACGTCGCGGGGGAGGGCGCCGACGACGTGCCGCGCGACAAGCGCAACCTCGTGGCCAAGGCGATGCGGGCGGCGTTCGACGCGATGGGCGGGCAGCCGCGCGGCATCGAGGTCGTCTGCGCCAACCGCATCCCGCACGGCCGCGGCCTCGGCTCGTCGGCGGCGGCGATCGTCGCGGGCGTGCTGGCGGCGCGCGAGCTCGTGCTGGGGGGCCTCGGCGACGCGGAGGTGCTCGCTTTGTGCGCGGAGCTCGAGGGCCACCCGGACAACGTCGCGGCCTGCCTGCTCGGCGGGCTGACGCTCGCGTACTCGGCGACGGGCGCGGTACGGCTGCCGGTGGACGCCTCGATCGGCGTGGTGGCGTTCGTGCCGGGGTCGAAGTCGTCCACGGCGAAGGCGCGTCGCCTGCTGCCGGACGTCGTTCCGCACGCGGACGCGGCGCGCAACGCCGGCCGCGCCGCGCTGCTCGTCGAGGCGCTGGGGCGGCGGCCCGACCTGCTGATGGCGGCGACCGAGGACCTGCTGCACCAGCCGTACCGCGCGGAGGCGATGCCGCGCGCGGCCGCGCTGATGTCGTCTCTGCGCGAGGCCGGGATCCCCGCGGTCATCTCGGGTGCGGGGCCGACGGTGCTGGCGTTCGGCGGGGAGGGGTTCAACGCGGGCCGCGGCTGGACCGCGATGCCGTTGCCGGTCGACACCGAAGGCGCTCAGGTGCTCGCCGTCTAGCCTGAGCGACGACGAACGGGGGTTTGGATGCGCAAGGCGATGGAGCGGGTCTCGCTGGTCGGCGCCGTGCTGGCGGCGGCGTTCACGGCGTTCGCGGCGCTCACCGGCTGGCGCTGAACGGCTGGCACGGCGGGCCACTGGTTCTCACCAAGTCCGGGGCCGTCAGCGGTCCACGTTCAGAACAGCGCCGGGTCGCCCGGGTAGACGAGGCGGTCGCCGTCGCGGACGGCTCCGGCCGTCGGCGCGTGCGGTGTCGTACGGCCGTCCGGCATGAGGTGGTGGACCGGCACCTCGCGCAGCACGACGGCGGCGTCGGCGATGAGCCGCCGGTGGCAGCGCCACCACACGGACTCCGAGCACATGACGGTGACGATGCCGGGCAGCGCGAGCACGCGGGCCAAGGCGTCACGGAACGACGGCGTCGCGAGGTGGTCGGCGTAGCCGCGGAACGACGTGTTGCGCCAGCCCATGTTCGGCGAGTCGGGGGCCGGCTTGCGGAAGCCGCCGAGGTCGCGTTCGTGGGAGTACGCGATGCCCGCCTCCGGCAGCCAGTCAGCCAGCGCGTCGCGCGCGAACCACGGGTACCGCCGCGAGCCCGGCGCGGTGCGGACGTCCACGAGGTGCGTCACGCCCGCGCCGCGCAGCAGCGCCGTGAAGTCCTCGGCGGAGTGCGTGCCGTGCCCGACGGTGAGCAAGCCGGTCACCCGGACATCCTCGCAGGGGAAGGTGCGGAGGCGCCCCGCGCCGAAGCGTTGCGCATGCGTACCCGGCTCTCCCTTCTCGTCGCGGCGGTCCTCACGCTCTCGGGCCTCGCCGCGCCCTCGTCGTCCGCCCCGGCGAAGTCGTTCGACTACACGAAGGTCAAGGGCCTGTCGAGCCCGGCCTACTCGACGAAGCGCTACACGTTCGACGTCCCGATGAAGGACGGCGTGAAGCTCTACGTCGAGGTCGTCCGCCCCACCAGGCCGGGCCGCTACGCCACCATCCTCGAGCTGTCGCCGTACCACGGCACGGCCGCCGACCGGTCCGGCACGCGCATCCTGCCAGGGCCGAAGGGCGGCCTGGCCGGGTACTTCGCCCCGCGCGGCTACGCGGTCGTCTTCGCCGACCTGCGCGGCACAGGCAAGTCCGAGGGCTGCCTCGACCACATGGGCAAGCTCGACCAGTCGGACGCGTACCAGATCGTCGAGTGGGCCGCGAAGCAGCCGTGGTCCAACGGCCGCGTCGGCATGACCGGTCACAGCTACGTCGGGTCGACGCCGCAGATGGCGGCCGCGCAGAACCCGCCCCACCTCGAGACGATCGTGCCGAGCGCCGGGCTCGCGTGGATGTACCACCACGAGTTCCAGTACGGCGTGCCGTACAACCTGCAGTGGGCGGGCCCGCTCGTGGCGTACGAGCAGCTCGCCATCGAGCGCTACGCCGGCGACAGCCAGGGCCGCAACCTCACGTACGCCGGGTGCGGCATGACGCAGTCGGCCGGCGTGACCGGCGAGGCGTACTTCAGCGGCGCGGGCACCGACTGGCATCGCGACCGCGACTTCCGCGCGGGCGCGACGAAGTCGCGCATCCCGATGTTCGCGGTGCATGGCCTGTTCGACGGTGCGGCGCGGATCGCGGCGCTGGACTGGTTCAACGCGCGCCGCCGCCCCGGCGACAAGGCGTGGATCGGCCAGTGGAAGCACGACCCGGGCGGCAACCGCGACGAGCAGTGGACCTCGGCGCTGCACGCGTGGTTCGACAAGCACCTGCAGCAGCGGCGCGTGCAGACCGGGCCGCCGGTCGAGGTGTTCCTCAACGACGACCTCGTCTACGCCCCGAAGGGGACCTGGCCGCCGAAGCCGGCGCGGACGATGACGCTGCGCGCCCTGCAGGACGGCGACCTCGGCACGGACAGCGAGGAGCTCTCCGAGGTGTCGTACGTCGCGTCGCCCTCCGCGGGCGCGCCCAACAGCGCGGTGACGTTCACGTCGGCGAAGATGACGCGCGACACCGTGATCGCCGGCATCCCCAAGCTCAACCTCGTCACGTCGATCCTCGGCGAGCGCGTGCACGTCAACGCGAGCCTCTACGACGTCGACCCGTACGGCACCGCGACGGCGATGGCGCAGGCGACCTGGGCGATCCAGCCGGAGCTGCGCAACGGCATCTACAAGCCGGAGGTCGTCGTCCCCGGCGAGGTCATGAAGATGACGCTGCCCGGCATGGCGCAGGCGCACCGGCTGCCGAAGGGCCACCGCATCCGGCTCGTCGTGTCGGCGTACCACCCGGACAAGGTGCCGACGTTCGCGGCCGGCGCGGTGGTCACGATCTACACCGGCCTCGGTGGCACGTCGATCTCGCTGCCCGTCGTCGAGGGACGCCTGACGAAGGACGTCTACTTCTAGCAGGGGTTTGGCGACACGGGATTGGCGGGACGTTCGGCGGTCCCGTGACGGGCTCCGCACGGGTCGGGGTGCGATCTGCGTCCTTTCGCCGCACGGCCCGCAACCGGTGGCGAACGGCGCAGGGGTGACGGGCCTCCCGCTCCGCCCCTGCCGCTGAACGATCACCTGTGTCCCCAACCCGTGCTCGCGCCGGTCGCTGAACGGACACGGTGATCAACAAAGGCGAGGGCGTCCCGCACCGGAGGACGCCTCCGCCGCTTATGCGCGGCGAAGGCGTCCTCGGGGCGCGGACCTACTTGGTGCCGTACCCGACGAGCAGCTCGCACGGGCCGGTGAAGCCGGCGGCGGACTCGTACTGGCGCAGGCCTTCCTCGACCTCGTTCCACACGTCCTCGCGCTCGGCCTCGGGCACGCCGGCCAGCATCTGGTGCAGCGCGCCGAACGACTCCCGCTCGAAGCGCAGGCACTCCGCCGCCGACGGCAGCGCGATCGGCGCGTCCACGGTCTCGACGACGACGTCGCGGAACCCCGCGTCGGTCAGCGCCTGCTCCAGCACGCCGGGGCCGCCGAGGCTGAACGGTCCGGGCAGGCCGGGGCCGGGCGCGGGCAGCCCGGCGCGGCGCCGGATGATGCCGACGGGCACGGAGAAGAAGCCGTTGCGGTCGGGCGTGGAGTAGACGATCGCGGCGGTACGGCCGCCGTCCCGCAGTGCCGCGTGGATGCCGCGCAGCGCGCCGGCCTGGTCGGGCAGGTAGATGAGCCCGAGCCGGGAGATGACGGCGTCGAAGCCGCCGCCGACGTCGCCGAGGTGCTCGCCGTCGGCCTCGACGGTCTCGACGTTGGTGAGGCCCTCCTCGGCGGCCTGCTTGGCGGCGTACGTGAGGATCGTCGGCGAGATGTCGGTCGCGACGACGCGGCCGTCGGCGCCGGCGCGGCGGGCGGCGGCGAGCGTCTGGCCGCCCGCGCCGGCGGCGACGTCGAGCACCGTGGAGCCGTCGGTGACGCCCGCGCCGTCGAGCATCCGCTCGGTGGCCTCGCCGAGCCACGTCTCGAGGGTCGGTCCCCAGCGGTGCCACGCCTCGGCGGCGTCCTCCCACTGGCGGCGGGTCGTCGTCTTGTACTGGATCGGGTCGAAGCTCACGGCGTTCTCCTTCGGGATGGGTCGGTCACCCTGAAGGCGCCAGAACGGCGCGCGGGAGCGGCAGGCGGTTTCTGGCGATTCGCTACTCGCCGGGGCGTGCGCGGCATACCGCGCGAACGGCACGATGTCGGGCGTGGACACCACCGGCGGGCTCGTCGGGCGCGACGACGCGCTCGCGCGGGTGGCGCGCGCGGTCGACGCGGCGCGGCAGGGGACGGGCGGGGCGCTGTTCGTCAGCGGCGCCGCGGGCATGGGAAAGACGGCGTTGCTCCGCGCCGCGCTCGGCGCGGCACGCGACCTCGACCTCGGCTGGGGCACGTGCGTCGAGGCGGGCGGCGCGCCGGGCTACTGGCCGTGGACGCAGGCCCTGAACGCCCTCGTCCGCGCCGCCGGCCAGGACCGCGCACTGGCCGCGGCGGGCGCGGACGCCCCGCTGCTCGCCACGCTCGCGCCCTCGCTCGGCGCGCACCCGCACGGCGAGGAGTCGGACCGGGCGAGGATGCTGCTGCTCGACGCGACGGTCGCGTGGCTGCACGCGCTCGGCGCCGTACGCCCCGTCCTCGTCGTCCTCGACGACCTCCAGTGGGCGGACGAGTCGTCGCTGGCGCTGCTGGAGATCGTTGCCGCCCGGCCTGGGCCGGTCTGCGTCGTGGCGGCGTTCCGCGACGACGAGGTGCCGCGGGCGTGGCAGGGGCGGCTCGCGGCGCTGGTGGCGCGAGCGGACCACGTACGTCTCGGCGGTCTCGACCGCGCGGCCGCCGCGCGGCTGGCGCGGCAGGTCGCGCGGCTGTCGGAGGAGGCGGCCGAGGCGGTGTACGAGCGCGCGGGCGGGCACCCGTTCTTCACCCGCGAGCTGGCGCTGGCGGCGGCGGACGGGCTGCCCGACGAGGAGGTGCCGGCGGCCGTACGCGACGCGGTCGAACGCCGCGTCCGCGCGCTGGCGCCGATCACGCAGGACGTGCTGCGGGTCGCCGCGCTGACGGGGACCTGGCTGCTGCCCGACGTCCTCGCCTCGGTCACCGGGCGGGCAGTCGCGGACGTCGGTGCCGCGACCGCCGAGGCCGTCGACGCGGGCATGGTGCTGGCGGCGGAGGAGGGTCGGCAACGCTTCGCGCACGACCTGTTTCGGGAGACGATCGCGGCGGGGGTCGACGCGGCGGCGCGGCCCGGCCTGCACCTCGCGATCGGGCAGGCGCTGGCCGACCGCGCCGAGCGGGCGGGCGACGTGCCGGCATCCGAGGTGGCGCGGCACTTCCGCGCGGCGGTGAGCGTCGGCGGGGTCGAGCCCGCGGTGGTGTGGGCGCTCCGCGCTGCCGAGGCGGACCGTGCGGCGCTGGCGCTGGCCGAGGCGGCGGGGCACCTGCGGCGGCTTCGCGGCGCCGTGGCCGACGCGGGTCTCGCGCTGCCCGACGACCTGCTCGCGGACGTGCTGCTCGCGGAGGCCGACGCGCTGGCGCGGGCCGGGCGCTCGCCCGACGCACGGGGGCTCGTCCGCGCCGGCCGGGACGCGGCCGACCGGGCGCGAGACCCCGGCAGGATCACGCGGGCGGCGCTCGCGGCGGCGGCGCTGGGGTCGCGGTTCGCGGCGCGGCGGGACGACGTCATCGCCGAGCTGGAGAGCGCGCTCGCGATGGTCTCCGACCCTCGGCACGAGGCGCCGCTCACCGCGGCGCTGGCGCGCGAGCTGCAGCACTCCGTACCCGAGCAGCGGGCGCGCGCCGGCCCGCTGAGCGAACGCGCCCTCGACCTCGGCCACGAGACCGGCGACCCCGCCGTCGTGGCCGCCTGCCTGCTCGCGCGTCACGACGTCCTGTGGACCCCTGGCGGGGCGGGTCCGCGCGCGGAGGTGGCAGCCGAGCTGGTCGCGCTGGCGCAGCGTTCGGGCGATCCCGAACGGCACGCGGAGGCGTTGCTGCTCCTGGCGAACGCGTTGCTGGAGAGCGGCAGCGCGTCGTTCAGGGCGGCGTTGGAGGAGTGCCTCGACCTGCTGTCGGCGCTCGGCCAGCCGCGGCACCGCTACACCGTCGAGACGCGCCGCGCGTGCCTCGCGCTGCTGCGCGGCGACCTCGACGAGGCCGCGTCGCGGATCGACGAGGCGACGACGCTCGGCGAGCGGCTGCGCGAGCCCGACACCGGCAACGTCCGCATGTCGCAGCGCCTCGAACTGGTCCGCGCGCGGGGCGTGCCGGAGGAGCTGGCGGCGTTCGCGGCGGAGGCGGTCGCGCACTGGACGGGGGCGCCGGTACACGCGCACGCCGTCGCGGCCGGCTTCTCGGCGCGGGCGGGCGACCTCGACGCCGCGCGGCACCACGTCGCGGCGGTACGCGACCTGGGGACCTGGCGGGCGGACCGTTCGTACCTGTGGTCGGTGTTCGTGCGCGAGCTGGCGTTCGCGGCGACGGCGCTGGCCGACACGGAGCTCTGCGCGGAGCTGTTCGCGGAGGTACGCCCGCTGGCCGGGTCGTGCGGTGTCAACGGTGCCATGGTGGCGTTCGCCGGCTGCCACTCGGAGACGGCCGGGCTGCTCGCGCGCGCCCTGGGCGACCCGGCGGCGGACGTGCTGCTGGCGGAGGCCGAGGCCGTCTACGAACGGGTCGGCGCCCGCCGCGCCGCCGGCGGCACGACTGCCGCGCTGCGGCGGCGCGGGCCGGTGTGGGAGGTCGCGTACGGCGGGCGGACCGCCTCGGTCGGTCACTGCAAGGGCCTCACCGACATCGCCGCGCTGGTGGCGCGCCCGGGCGCGGACGTGCACGTGCTCGACCTCATGGGCTCGCCCGCGCGGTCCTCGGCGGCGGGCGAGGTGCTGGACCGTACGGCGGCGGAGACGTACCGGCGCCGCCTCGCCGACCTCTCCGCCGAACGCCTGTCCGCCGAGCGCGACGCCGACGCCGCGCGGCTGCGCGCGATCGACGACGAGCACGACGCGCTGGTCGCCGAGCTCGGCGCGGGGACGGCGACGGGCGGGCGGGGGAGGGCGTTCGCGAACCACCCCGCCGAACGCGCCCGCAAGGCCGTCGCTGCCCGCATCCGCGACGCCGTACGGCGGCTGGACGACGCGCTGCCGGAGCTCGCCGCGCACCTCGACAAGTCGCTGGTGACGGGCGTGCAGTGCCGCTACCGCGGCGACGAGCGCTGGCACGTGGAGGTCTAGGAGGGCTGGGCGAGACGCCGCCGCGATCACGTGCGGTGACCGCTCCGGGGGTCGGCTCCGCAACCGGGTTGCGGCCCGTGCGGGGAAAAGGAGCAGAACGCACCCCGATTGGGCGGACCGGTCCACCCGGGACGCGGACGGTGACGCTCGGCACTCCACACGCTCCGTGCCGGCCTGGCGCGGGCGCGCCTGTGGACGGCGGTCTTGCCAGTGGCGTGTTCGCGCCACTACTGTCCCCGCCCGTGACGGGGGACGCCACGGCGATCGTCGAACGCGAGGTCCGCGAGCTGGTACGCCGCCGCGGCCTCGACCCGGCGACCGACCCCGCCGCCGTACGCCGTCTCGTCGACGAGGTCGTCACCGACTACGACGAGCGCGCGCTCGCCGCCCCCATGCCGCCGCTCCCCGCCGACGCGACGAGGCATGTGTACGACGCCGTCGCCGGCTACGGCCCGCTGCAGCCGTACCTCGACGACCCCGAGGTCGAGGAGGTCTGGGTCAACGAGCCAGGGCGCGTGTTCGTGGCACGAAGAGGCCGCAGCGAGCTGACGACGACGATCCTCACCGAGCAGCAGGTCCGCGACCTCGTCGAGCGCATGCTCGAGCCGAGCGGCCGTCGTATCGACCTCAGCCATCCGTTCGTGGACGCGACGCTGCCGGACGGCAGCAGGCTGCACGTCGTCATCCCCGACGTCACGCGGCGGCACTGGGCGGTCAACATCCGCAAGTTCCTGCTGCCCGCGCACGGGCTGGACGAGCTGGTCGCGCTCGGCACGCTGCCGGCGTACGCGGCGCGGTTCCTCGAGGCGGCCGTCGCCGCCGGCCTCAACGTCGTCGTCGCCGGCGGCACGCAGGCCGGCAAGACGACCCTGCTCAACTGCCTCGCCGCCGCCGTCCCGGCGCGCGAACGCGTCGTCACCTGCGAGGAGGTCTTCGAGCTGCGGCTGCCGTGCGCCGACTGGGTGGCGCTGCAGACGCGGCAGGCCAGCCTCGAGGGCACCGGCGAGATCCGGCTCCGGCGGCTGGTCAAGGAGGCGCTGCGGATGCGCCCCGACCGGCTGATCGTCGGCGAGGTACGGCAGGAGGAGTGCCTCGACCTGCTCATCGCGCTCAACAGCGGCCTCCCTGGCATGGCCACGATCCACGCCAACTCCGCGCGCGAGGCGATCGTCAAGCTCTGCACCCTGCCTCTCCTGGCAGGGGAGAACGTCACGCACGCGTTCGTCGTCCCGACGGTCGCGGCGTGCGTCGACCTCGTCGTGCACGTCACGACACTGGCCGACGGGGCGCGCCGCGTGACCGAGGTCGTCGGCGTGCCAGGACGCGTCGAGGGCGCCGTGGTCGAGACATCGCAGGTGTACGTCACCCGCGCCGACGAGCTCGTCCGCGCCGACGGGTACCCGCCGCACGCCGACCGGTTCGAGCGTGCGGGGTACGACCTCCCGGCGCTGCTCGCCCCGACAGGGGCTGCCTGATGGGCGCCGCGCTGGGGCTGGTGTTCGGGGTCGGCGTGTTCCTCGTGTGGCGTGCGTGCACGTCGCCGCCGCCGATCCGTACGCGCCGTTCCTGGCACGACCGCATGACCGAGCAGCTCGCGCAGGCCGGCATCGAGGGCGTCTCGCCAGGGCGCCTCCTCGGCGCGAGCGTCGCGCTGGGGCTGACGGCGTTCGTCGTCGTCGCGGGGGTGTCGCGGGTGGCGGTGATCGGGCTGGCGTTCGGGGCGTTCGCGGCGGCGGCGCCGTTCACCCTGGTCCGCTCCCGTCGGCGGAAGCGGGCGGTGGAGCTGCGCGAGGTCTGGCCCGAGGTCGTCGACAACCTCGCGTCGGCAGTCCGCGCGGGTCTGGCGCTGCCCGAGGCGGTGTCGCAGCTCGCGACGCGCGGGCCCGAGCTGCTGCGGCCCGCGTTCGCGCGCTTCGCCGCCGACTACCGCGCGACCGGGCGCTTCGCCGACTGCCTGGACCGGCTCGAGGACGCGCTCGCCGACCCGGTGGGCGACCGGGTCGTGGAGTCGCTGCGGATGGCGCGCGAGGTCGGCGGCACCGACTTGGGCCGGCTGCTCCGTACGCTCTCCGCCTTCCTGCGTGAGGACGCGCGGACCCGCGCGGAGCTGGAGACGCGGCAGGGCTGGACGGTCGGCGCCGCGCGGCTCGCGCTGGCCGCGCCGTGGCTGCTGCTCCTCCTGCTGGCGTCGCGCCCCGCGGCCGTCGAGGCGTACGCCAGCGGGGCAGGCGCGATGGTGCTGCTCGGCGGGGGAGCGACGTCGATGGCGGCGTACCGGCTCATGCTCCGCATCGCCCGCCTCCCCGCCGAACGGCGCGTCCTCCGGTGACCGGCGTCCTCCTCGGCCTGCTCTTCGGAACGGGCCTGGCGCTCGCGGTGTCGTACGCGCCGCCCTTGCGGACGCCACGACTCGACGACCGCCTCGCGCCGTATCTCCGCGACGCCCCGCGCCCGTCGCGGCTGCTCGCGGCGAACGACGCGCTGACTCCCTTTCCGACGCTCGAACGACTGCTCGCTCCGGTGCTCGAGGACGCGACGGCGTTCCTCGACCGGTGGCTCGGCGGGGCGGCGTCGGTGCGACGGCGACTCGCACAGGCAGGCGGGACCCGGACGGTCGAGGAGTTCCGCGCGGAGCAGGTCGTGTGGGGCGCGTTCGGCCTGCTGGCCGGGCTCGGGCTCTCGGCACTGGCGGTCGCGCGCGGCGGCGGCAGCCCAGGCGCGCTGCTCGCGTTGACGCTGGGGCTGGCGGCGTTCGGCGTGCTGGCGCGCGACTCGTGGCTGAGCCGCGAGGTACGCCGCCGCGAGGAGCGCATGCTCGAGGAGTTCCCGACCGTCGCGGAGCTGCTCGCGCTCGCGGTGACGGCGGGGGAGGGCCCGGCCGGCGCGCTCGACCGGGTCTGCCGCGTCAGCCAGGGGGAGCTCGCGGGCGAGCTGCGTACGGCGCTCGCAGAGTCCCGCTCCGGCGCGGGCCTGGTCGCCGCGCTCGACGGCGTCGCGCGGCGTACGTCGCTCCCCGAGCTGGCCCGCTTCGTCGACGGGCTCGTCGTCGCGGTCGAGCGCGGCACGCCGCTCGCCGACGTGCTGCGCGCGCAGGCGGTGGACGTCCGCGAGGCCGGGCGCCGCCGGCTGCTCGAGATCGGCGGCCGCCGCGAGATCGCGATGCTCGTGCCCGTCGTCTTCCTGATCCTGCCCGTGACTGTTCTTTTCGCGCTCTGGCCCGGCTTCTACGGACTCCGCATCGTCACGCCCTGAAGGGGGACCTCATGTACGCCATCCACGCCCGCGTCGCGGGCACCGATCCCGAGCGCGGGGACGTACCCGGCTGGGTGCTCGTGACGCTCATGACGGCGGTGATCGTCGCGGCGATCTGGGGGTTCGCGCAGGACGCGCTGACCGGCATCCTCGCGAGCGCGCTGTGCACCATCGGGGTGAACGGCTCCGGCGCCACGTGCTGACCGTCGGGGCGCGCGGGGACCGCGCCTTTCGTGATCTTGGCTGCGTTTCTGCTGCTCCGGCGACACGAACGCAGCCAAGATCACGAAAACTCGCGGCGTCGCTGCGTCCTCCGCGGATCACGCGTTCCAGACGGCGTGATCTTGGTCATGTATCCGTCCGCCGGGCACCACGAACATTGCCAAGATCACGATTTCCGCGTCACGCCACCACCGATGACCGCGGCGCGGCGGTCGTGGAGTTCGTGCTCGTGGGCGTGCTGGTCGTGACGCTGTTCCTCGGCGTGCTCCAGGTCGGGCTCTACCTCCACCTGCGCAACGTCGTCGTCGCCTCCCTCGCCGAGGGTGCCCGCGAGGCCGCGAACGCCGACCGCGACTGCGCCGACGGCGCCGCCCGTGCCGACGACCTCGTCCGCCGCTCCGTCGGCGCGCGCGTGGCCGACGGGCTCGCGTACGACTGCGCCGAGGGCGAGGTCGTCGCGCTGCGGGTGCGGGGGGCGTTGCCGCTGCTGTTCCCGCCGGTCGGGGCGGTGGCGGTCGACGCGACGGCGCACGCGTACGAGGAGGGGCTGTGACCGCCGACGACGGCAACGCGAGCGTCGAGTTCGTCACCGTCGCGGTCGTGCTCATGGTGCCGCTCGTGTACGTCCTGCTGACCGTGTTCGCGGTGCAGCGGGCGGCGTTCGCGGTGAGCAGCGCGGCGCGGGAGGCCGGGCGGGCGTACGTCACGGCGGCGACTCACGACGCGGCGACGACGAGGGCGCAGGAGGCCGCCGACCTCGCGCTCGCCGACCAGCTGCCAGGCGCGCCGCGCGCCGCGCTCCACACGGACGGCGCCCTGGAACCCGGTGGCGCGGTCACCGTGACCGTGACGTACGACGTCAGCGTCCTCGGCGTCGGCACGATCCCCGTCACCGCCACGCACGTCGCGACCGTGGACCGGTACCGGTGAGGCGCCGCTCGGACGACGGCACCGTCCTGCTGCTCACGCTGTTCCTCGGCCTCGTGCTGATCCTCGCGACGGTCGTCGTGGTGGACGCGTCAGCGGCGTTCCTCGCGCGGCGCACGCTGGCGAGCCAGGCCGACGGCGCCGCCCTGCGGGCGGCGCAGGAGGTGGACCTCGGCGCGTTCTACACGGGCGCCGGCGACGTCCTGCCGCTCGCCGACCCCACCCGCGCCGTCGAGGCGTACGTCACCGAGCACTTCCCAGGGACGCGCGTCGCGAGCGTCGAGACCGACGGCACCAGCGTCACCGTGACGCTCGTCCGTCCCCTCCGCCTGCCGCTCGCCCCGCCAGGCTGGGCGAACGACGCCACGGTCACCGCCACCGCGACCGCGCGGCTGCTCCGTACCCCGTGAGAAGGTCGCCGTCATGGCGGAGTTCGTCGACGTGGACCTGCACGGCTCGCGGTTCGTGCGGGCCGATCTCACCAGCGTCGTGATGCGCGAGGTGCACGTGTCGGGCGCGGACATCGACGCGCCGTGGCTCGCGCACGCCGAGAGCTTCCGCGTCAACGGCGTCGACGTCGTACCCCTCGTCGAGGCCGAGCTCAACCGCCGTTTCCCAGGCCGCGCCGACCGCCGCGCCACCGATCCGGAGGGGCTGCGCGCCGCCTGGGCCGCGGTCGAGGGTGCCTGGGCCGCCATGCTCGACCGCGTCGCCGCGATGCCGGCCGGCACGGTCGACGTGTCGGTGGCCGGGGAGTGGTCGTTCGCGCAGACGCTCCGGCACCTGGTACTCGCCACCGACGCGTGGCTGCGCAAGGCGGTCCTGGAGGTCGACCAGCCATTCCACCCGCTCGGCCTGGCGTTCGCCGGCGCCGAGGACGAGGGGCTCGACATGTCCGTCTTCACGAAGGACACCCCGTCGTACGCCGAGGTGCTCGACGCGCGCGCGGACCGCGTCGCGATGGTGCGCGACTTCCTCGCCACCGTCACGCCCGACGCGCTGGCCGAGCCGCGCACGAACCCCTGGGAACCCGCGGCCGGGGAGACCGTTCTCCAGTGCCTGCACGTGATCCTCGAGGAGGAGTGGGAGCACCTCCGCTACGCCACCCGCGACCTCGACACGATCGCCGGGGCCTGACCGGCTGACCCTCGTTCCGTGCCGTCTACCTGCCGGTCTCACGCGTGGCGATCTTCACAGAACGAGCGCCCGGCGCAGCCGGAGCATGGCGCCGGGACCGGGCGTGTCCATCGGGGTGCGTTCTGCGTCTTTTCCCCGCACGAGCCGCAACCGGGTTGCGAAGTGGTCACCTCCGTCACCGGGGACAGGTGCTCTCGTTACGCGTGACGAAGACCCCACCCATGTCTGGAGCCTCCGTGTCCCGTCGTGCCGTCGGCCTCGCTGCCGCCGCCTCCCTTGCCGTCACCGGCGCCGTCCTCGCGGTGCCGTCCGCCGCCCGCCCCACCGCGAAGGTCGAGCGTTCGCTGCTCGGCGCCGCGGGCGAGCTCCACGCGTTCGTCCAGTTCGCGCGTCCCGTCACCGCGAACGACGTCGCCGCCCTGAACGCCCTCGGCATCACCAAGCTGCACGCGTTCAAGCGCGTCAACGCCGTCGCCGTCGTCGCCCCGTCCGCGCTCCTGCAGAAGGCGGCCGGCCTGGCCGGCGTCACCGCCGTCGTCCGCGACAATGGCCTCGACCTGCACCTCGACAAGAGCAAGAAGGCGCTCAACGTCCCCAAGGCCCGCGGCCCCAAGAACAAGGGCGGCCTCGCGCTGACCGGCAAGGGCGTCACCGTCGCCGTCATCGACTCGGGCCTCGACACGAGCCACCCCGACTTCGCGGGCCGCGTGAAGGGGACGTTCAACTTCGAGGGCGGCTGGGCGTTCGACGCGTACCAGGACGGCTCCGTCACCAACGAGGTCGCCGAGGGCATGGGCCCGTACGCCGCCGTCGACGAGGTCGGTCACGGCACGCACGTCGCGTCCACCATCGCCGGCAGCGGCGCGGCCGCGAAGCAGCCGGGCCTCTCCGGCGCCGACTACTCGGGCGTCGCGCCCGACGCCAAGCTCGTCGGGTTCAAGGTCGCCTCGCTCGTCCAGGGCGTCCAGTACGACTTCGGGTGGGAGGCCAACGCGATGGCCGCCATCGAGTACCTCATGGAGCACAACAAGGCGCTCGGCGTCTCGATCGTGCACAACTCGTGGGGCATCTTCGAGGTCACCGACCCCGACAGCGAGCCGATCATCCAGATGATCCGCGCGGCCGTCGGCTCGGGCCTGATCTTCGTGTTCTCCGCGGGCAACAGCGGCCCCGGCAAGAACACCGTCGGCTGGCCCGGTGCGATGGGCAACGTCATCACGGTCGGCTCGACGATCAAGACCGGCGCGTTCGGCATGAGCAGCTTCTCCAGCCGCGGCCCGCAGGTCGACGTCACCGCCCCCGGCAGCGACATCGTCGCCGCGCGCAGCAAGGGCGCCGTCATCGACCTCGGCAACGACGCCACGCCCGCGACCGACATGCCGTTCTACATGGCGATCTCCGGCACCTCGATGTCCAGCCCGCACGTCTCGGGCGTCGTGGCGCTGATGAAGCAGGCGTACCCGCGTCTCACCGGCGAGGTCGCCGAGGAGATCCTGGCGCGCACCTCGCGCGACCTGGGCGCGCGCGGCAAGGACGACGACTACGGCTGGGGCTTCGTCGACGCGTACAAGGCCGGCCAGGTCGCGGCCTGCCTCGCGAAGGCGTCGTCGGCGAAGCGCGAGGGCTGCTTCAACGCCGTCCGCGCGCTGCCGAAGAGCAAGTACCGCAGCGACTGGCGCACCAAGGGCGACGAGGCCCCGACGGCCAACCAGACCCGCCCGCTGCCCGTCTAGGACACCGCTCCGCGAGCCCGGCCCCGTACCTCGGGCCGGGCTCGCGGCATGTCCGGGTGCGAAAGATGGTCAACTCGGGCCATACCGGCCACCGGGGCGGCGTCCGTACGGTCGGACGATGTCCTCCCTGCGCCGCCGTCTCGTGCTGGTACTCGGCGCGTTCGGCGCCGCCGGGCTCGCCGCCACCGCGGCGCAGGCGGAGCCGCCCGCCGAACGCGGCCGCCCCGAGCTCGTGGGCACGTACCAGCGGGTCGCCAAGGACCTCGTCCAGCCCGACGGGTCGCTGCGCGACGTCTACGAGGACCTGCTCGTCACGGGCGGGCGGTCGTACCGGCTGACGCTGCCGCGGGGCACGCACCTCCACGGCGGCACGCCGATCCGCGTCCGCGGCCGCCTCACCGGCGCCGACATGGCGGTCCAGGAGGTCGAGACGCTCGGCGAGGCGTCCGTGCCGGAGACGACGGGCACGACGAGCGTGCTCGTCATCCTCGCGCACTGGTCGTCGCCCGACTCGGTGACGCAGGCACAGGCGCAGAGCCAGATCTTCGGCGACGACGACGGGTGGTTCGAAGAGGCGTCGTACGGCCAGCTCGGCCTGTCCGGCACCACGACGCCGTGGGTGAAGATCGCCGCCCCCACCGGTGGCATGTGCTACTCGAAGCACATGGAGATCATGAACAACGCCAAGGCGAAGGCGCTGACCATCGGCTACGACGCCGCCAACTACGAGCGCACGATCGTCTACTTCCCGATGTGCGGCGGCGACGCGTCGGGCGCCGCGGGCTGGGCGTACCAGCCTGGCACCGAGGTCTGGCTCAACGGGTACATGGACCGCCGCGTCTCCATCCACGAGATGGGCCACAACTACGGCCTCGCGCACGCCCACACGTACACCTGCACCGTCTCGTCGGTCCGCGTCACGCTGGCGCCCGCGAGCAGCTGCTACCACACCGAGTACGGCGACGAGTACGACTCCATGGGTGGCTCCAACTACGCGGCGCACTTCTCCGCGCCGGCGAAGAACGACCTCGCCTGGCTGACCGGCCGCAAGCGGACGCTGACGTCGGCGGAGACGACGTTCACGCTGCCGCCGTTCGAGACCGCGGGCGCGCAGCCGCTGGCGGCGGTGGCCGGGGTCGCGGGCACGGCGCGCTCGTACTGGGTCGAGTACCGCCAGGCCATCGGCTACGACAACGCGCTCCCTTCCGGTGCCACCGGCGGCGTCCTCGTGCACATGAAGGACAGCGGGATCAGCGCGGGCGGCGGGCCGTTCCTCCTCGACGTCTCGCCGCAGAACACGTACTCCGACGCGGTCATCCCGCCCGGCGGCGCGTGGACCAGTCCCGAGGGCGTCCGCATCTCCGTCGGCGCGGTCAGCGCGACCGGCGCCGTCGTCACGGTCAAGGGTGGCGCCGACCCGCCGGTCGTCCCGAGCGTCCCGCTCAACGTCTCCGCCCTCGGCGGCGACGGCTCCGTGAAGGTCTCCTGGGACCCGCCGACGTCGAACGGCGGCGCGACGATCCAGGACTACGTCGTCACGCGCCAGCCCGGCGGCACGACGCAGACCGTGGAAGGGACGACGCTGACCGCCGGGTCGCTGACCAACGGCGTCGAGTACACGTTCGCCGTCGCCGCGCGCAACGCCGCCGGCACCGGCCCCGCCAGCACCCCGGTCCCCGCGATCCCCAACGCCCAGCTGCCCAGCGTCTCCGTCACCGCGCCGGCGAACGGCGCCACGATCGGCGGCCTCGTCACGCTCAGCGCGACCGCGTCGCCGCACCCCGTGTCGCTCGCGAGCATCGACGGCGTGTCGTTCGAGGTGGACGGCCAGGGCGTGGACTGGGACTCCACGGCGCCGTACAGCGTGCAGTGGGACTCGACGTGGACCGACGACGGCCCGCACACGATCACGGCGACGGCGTACGACGAGAACAACCGCTACAGGACGTCGGCCGCGGTCGACGTCACCGTCGCGACGCCCAAGCCGACCGTGGCGATCACGTTGCCGCTCGACGGGACCGTCACCACCGACGACGTCGTCACCCTCCAGGCGACGGCCGAGCCGGCCGCGGGCGGCGACGCCCCGATCCAGTGGGTCTCCTACGAGCTCACCGACGGCACCGCCATCGGCTACGGCGGCGACACCGCGCCGTACGCCGCCGAGTGGGACGCCACGATGCTCAACGGCGGCTACGACGTCGTCGCGAAGGCGTACGACACCAACGGCCGCTCCGGCACGTCGGCCCCCGTGCACGTGACGTTCGACCACCCGGTGCCGTCCGTCTCCGTCACCGCGCCGGCCGAGGGCGCCACCGTCCTCGGCAGCGCCGTCGAGGTCACGGCGGCCGCGACGCCGAGCCCGGTCAGCAACGCGGACATCTCGCAGGTCGAGTTCTACCTGGACGGCTCGACGTACCTCGGCAGCGACTACGACGCGCCGTACGCCACGACGTGGGACACCGGCTCGCTCGTCGGCGCGCACACGCTGACGGCGGTGGCGTACGACGTCAACGGCCGCACCGCGACCAGTGCCACGCGCTCCGTCACCGTCGCGAACCCGGTGCCCACCGTGGCCATCACCTCGCCCGCGGACTTCGCCGTCGTCGACGGTGTCGTGCAGCTCGCCGCGACCGCGACGCCGAACGCGCAGAGCGGCTCGCCCATCGAGTCGGTGACGTTCTCCGTGGACGGCTTCCCGCTCGACGCCATCGCCGCACCGGGCCCGTACACCGTCGGGTGGAGCGGCTTCACCGGCCAGCACACCGTCGTCGCGACCGCGGTCGACGAGGCGGGGCGCGTCGGGGAGTCGGCGACGATCACGTTCACCGTGCCGCCGCCGGAGCCGAGCGCCGTCATGGTGGCGCCCACGAACGGCGCCACCGTCAACGCCGGCGCGTTCGACCTCGTCGTCGTCGGCTCACCCGACCCGGGGACCGGCAGCCCGGTGTCGTTCGCGCAGTTCGTCGTGGACGGCGAGACCCTGGAGTGGGACGAGGCGCCGGACGCCGGCGGGGTCTTCACCGCGACGTGGCAGGCGACGCCGGGCCAGCACGTCATCAGCGCCACGGTGTTCGACGAGAACTTCGACTCCGGCGAGACCGGCGTCGTCTCCGTCACCGTCATCGCCAAGCCCGGCGCGCCCACCGGCGTCAGCGCGGCCGCCAGCACCAACGGCAGCGCGACCGTCTCGTGGACCGCGCCGGCCAACGACGGCGGCAGCGCGATCACCGGCTACGTCGTCAAGACCGGCGCGGTGACGAAGCAGGCCGCGTCGTCGCCGTTCGTCTTCACCGGGCTGGCCAACGGCACGGCGTACGCGTTCACCGTCGCGGCCGTCAACGCCGCGGGCACCGGCGCGTTCTCGACGGTGGGCAACACGGTCATCCCCGGCAGCACCGCGCTGACCCGCGCCGTGTCGCCGGCCACCGTGACGTACGGCAAGGCCGTGACCGTCACCGGCAAGCTCACCGTCGCGGGCACGACCGCGCCGTTGCCAGGACGTACCGTGCAGCTCCTCGCCTGCGCGCCGGGGTCGGCCACGTGCGCGTACACCGGGAAGTCGGGCATCACGTCCGCGACCGGCGCGGTGTCGATCGCGTACACGCCGAAGATGCACCGCGACCTGAAGCTGCGGTACGTGAAGACCACCGACCAGTTCCCGACGGTCACGACGACGGCCGTGCGGGCGCAGGTCAGGGCGTACGTCACGAGCGCGATCTCCCGCACGTCGATGCTGCTCGGCGGCAGTGCCACGGTCTCCGGCAAGGTCGCGCCCGCGCACTCCGGCAAGCGGGCGTACCTGCAGCGGCTGTACAGCACCGGCTGGAAGAACGTGACGTACAAGACGCTCGGCACGACCGGCACGGTGTCGTTCGCGGTGCGGCCCACGGCGCGCGGGACGTACACGTACCGGCTCGCCTTCCTCGGCGACACCGACCACCTGGCGGGCTACTCGACCGCCCGCACGGTCAAGGTCACGTAGGACCGCCAGACGGCGCCGCGGCGAGCAGTGCGGCCGGTCGCGCCCCGATCCCCTCGTTCCTTGGAGATCACCACGCTCGAGACTGGGCGACTGACCTGCAGGGAATCCGTAAAGGATCACCTGTGTCCCCTCGCGTGAGGGGACACAGTGGTCATTTCGGGGGTTGGGGGGCGAGCCGGTGCGGGCCGGTCACCGTCGCCTTACCTTCGGGGCCGAACCCGCCGAAACACCGGACGTGGGCGCGCGCGCGACATACGTTGCAGGTACTTCTGCGGCTGGGGGGTCGGGCACATGACGCGAGCGCTGCGCCGCGCCTTGCTCGCGCTCGCCATCCTCCTGACGTCCGCCGCGGTCCCCGCGCTCCAGACGACACCCGCGGCCGCGCTCGACACCGCGCCGGTCAGCATCGTCGGCACGTACCACCGCCTCGCGAAGGACGTCTTCGACAGCCACGGCGACATCACGCACACCTACTCGGACGTCCTGCGCGTGCCGGGCAAGGCGTATCCGCTACGCCTGTCCGCGGGCCACGGCCTCGCCAGCGGCGACAAGGTCCGCGTCGCCGCGCCGGCGGGCTACACGACGGGCGCGCTCAGCCCGACGTCGGTCACGCGGCTGGCGCCCGCCTCGACGATCGGCAGCGCGGGCACGTCCGCGGTGCTGGTCATCCTCGCGTACTGGTCGACCCGCGACACGATGACGCAGGCCAAGGCGACCGCGCAGATCTTCGGCGACGACGACAAGTGGTTCCGCGAGGCGTCGTACGGCAGGGCCGGCCTCGCCGGCGTCGTCACGCCGTGGCTGCGCATCCCCAGGCCGCACGACGGGCAGTGCTACAACCACGCCGAGCAGCTCCGCTACGACGCCGAGCAGAAGGCGCGCGACCTCGGCTCGAAGTACGACCCGTCGAACTTCCAGCGGACGATGATCTACTTCCCGCGCTGCGGCGGCTACGACACGCAGAACGTCGCCGGGTGGGCGTACGAGCCGGGCAACATCGTCTGGCTGAACGGCGTCATGGACCGCCGCACCACGATCCACGAGCTCGGCCACAGCTACGGTCTCGGCCACGCGCGGTCGTACGCCTGCAAGTCCGCGACGGGTACGCCCGTGACGCTGAGCGGGTCGTGCCGCTCGTCGGAGTACGGCGACCCGTACGACGCGATGGGCCGCACGTCGTACGTCGCGCACTTCAGCGGCTACCGCAAGGACAAGCTGGGCTGGCTCGGCTCGCGCAAGCGGGTGCTGAAGACGTCGTCGTCGACGTTCACGCTGCCGCCGTTCGAACGGCCGTCCACGCTGCCGGTGGTCGTCGTCGCGAACAGCGCGCGCGTCGTGACGCGGTCGTACTGGCTCGAGTACCGAAGACCGACGGGCATGGACGCGCGGCTGCCGGCGGGCGCGACCGGCGGCGTGCTCGTGCACCTGCAGGACACGGCGCGGCCCGGCTGGCTGCTCGACGGGACGCCGCGCGACAAGAGCATGTCCACCGCGGTGCTCGAGCCGGGCACGTCGTGGACCGCGCCCGACTACGTCAAGATCACGGTCGGCGCGATCTCCTCCACAGGCATTCGCGTCACGGTCTCCGGAGCGCGCCCGGCGCCGGTCGCGCCGTCGGCACCGCGCGTCACGGCGAAGGCCAGTGACGGGCGGGTCGACGTGTCGTGGACACCGCCGGCGTCGGACGGCGGCGCGCCGATCCTGGCGTACCGCCTCCTCCTCACGTCGCCGGCGGGCAACCGCGGCCCGTACGTCCTCCTCGGCAGCGAGCGCAGCGTGCCCATGAACGGGCTGGAGAACAACGTCACGTACACCGCCTCGCTCCGCGCCACGAACTCCGCCGGCACGGGTCCCGCCGGCACCGCGTCGGCGACGCCGAAGTCGCTGGGGCCGACGGTCTCGCTGTCGTCGCCCGTCGCAGGCGCGACGGTGAAGGGCCTCACGCGGTTCGTGGCGAAGGCCACCCCGCATCCGGTCACGCTGGCGCCGGTGCAGTGCGTCGAGTTCATCGTGGACGGCGTGGCGCGGACCGGCACCTGCTCCGGGGACGGGAACGACCTCTGGTCGGCGGCGTGGGACACGACCGAGCTGCCGAACGGCGACCACGACGTCCAGGTCGCCGCGAGCGACGCGTACGGCCGGTACAACACGACCGCGGCGTACCGCGTGCGCTTCGCCAACGCGCTCCCCGAGGTCGCGATCACCTCGCCGAAGGCCGGCGCGAGCATCAACGCCGAGACCGTCACGCTGACCGCCGCCGCGAGCGTCCCCCTCGATCCCTCCGTCGCCATCACTCAGGTCTACTACTACGACGTGACGGACAACTGGGAGAGATACCTCGGCGGGTCCGGCACGGCGCCGTTCACCCTCGCGTGGGACGTGAGCCGGTTCACCGGCACGCGCAGGGTCGTCGCGGTCGCCGCGGCGTCCAACGGCCGTAGCGTGCGGTCCGCGCCGGTCGAGCTGACGGTCGTGCACCCGCCGCCGACCGTCGCGATCACCTCGCCCGCGGCGTCGACCGTCTCCGGGACGTCGGTGCCGGTGACGGCCACCGCCACGAGTACCGCGACCGGCCAGTCGGTGGTACGGGTCGCGTTCTTCGCGAACGGCAAGCTCATCGGCGAGGACATCACGGCGCCCTACGGCGTGACGTGGGACACCAGGGCCGTGATCGGGTCGCAGGAGCTCACCGCCACGGCGTACGAGACGTCCGGGCGGACCGGTCGCTCCGCGGGTGTCGGGGTCACCGTCGACAACCCCGTGCCCGTGATGCGCCTGACCGCCCCGGCGTACGGAGTCGGGGTGACCCCTGCCGCGCTGGTGTTCACCGGCACGGCCACCGCCCCGGTGACGGGAGCGGCCGCACCGACGCACGTCACGGTCACCGTCGGTGGCGTCGCGCGCGAGGCCACGGTGGGCGCCGACGGCGCGTGGTCGCTGCCGTGGCACGACCTCGCGTACGGCTTCCACAGCGCGGTCGTCACGGCGCACACGCCGGGCGGCTTCACGTCGCCTCCGTACACCCAGCACCTCACCGTCGTCCGGCCCACCCCGGTCGTGACGGTCGCGGCACCGCTGCCGGACACGGTGGTGCGGATCGGGGCGTCGACGGAGTTCGTCGTCGCGGCCGCGCCCGGCGCCACCGACCCGGACACGATCACGCGCGTCTGCGTCAAGGTGCAGTACGCCGAAGCCTGCGCGACCGCGCCCGCCGCGGACGGGAAGTACCACATCGTCTGGTGGTCGTCGCCCGCGTCGAACTATCCCGACCGGACGAACAGCGTCGTCATCGTCACGATGAGCGACGGCTTCGCGCACTCGATGTGGGGCCCGGTCGTCAAGCTGGCGCTCCCGCCGGCGGTACCCCACATCAGTGAGGTCCGTCCCGCCGACGGCTCTCTCACCGTGTACTTCCGCCCGTCGTACGAGTACCAGCCCGTCCCCATCACGTCGTACGACGTCACCGTCGGCGACCTCACGAAGACCGTCACGTCGACCGCGGCGGTGACGTTCACCGGGCTGACCAACCTGCTGTCGTACGACGTCAGCGTCCGCGCCACCAACGAGATCGGCACCAGTGCCGCCGCGAACACGACCGCGGCCCCCGGCATCGCGACGGCGTTCGTGTCGTGGAGCTACCCGTACCAGGTGTCGTACGACGGGATCCTGGAGATGCGCGCCGTCCTGCGGCAGCAGTACACCGGCGCCGTCCTGGCCGGCCGCACCGTGTCGCTGGAGCGCTGCGCCGCGGGCACCTGCACGGCGGAGGCGACGGGGACGACCGCCGCGGACGGCTCGGTGGCGCTCGCGGTGACGGCGCGGACGAGTGGCTACTTCCGGCTGCGGTACGCCGGCGACGGCGTCGCCGAGCTGCCGGCGACGGGCCCGGCCGAGAACGGCCACTACGTCGCCGTGGTCCCGCGTGTCGAGCTCAGCGTGTCCGCGTCGGAGGTGCCGTACGGAGAGGCCGTCCGGCTGACCCTCGCCGTGGCACCCGGCACGGCGAACACCAGGAGCATCCTGTACCGCGACTACTACTACTGGGACTACTCGAACATCGCCCCGACGACGACGGAGCCCACGGCTGCCCACTGGGACCTCGTCCTGCCCGTCGGGACGTACTCGTACCGGGTCGAGCTCTACGCGTACGACGCCGGCAGGTACGTCCAGAGCAACGTCGTGACGTTCAGGGTCGTCGAGCGGGACAGCTAGCGGATCGTCCCAGGACCCTCCTAGAGCCCCGCGACGAACACCCCGAGCAGCATGACGACGGTCGAGAGCACGAACAGCCACACGCCCGCCGTGTCGGGCCCTGGCCCCCACGTGAACAGCGCGCCGAGCGCCGCGAGGATCACGGCCACGAGGATCGTGACGTAGCGGGGGGCGTGGTTGGGGCCGTACGCATCACAACCCCCTGAAGAACGAGCCGAGGACCAGCAGGACGGGCGACGCGAGCAGCGCCAGCCACCCCTGCGACTCGGACAGCGACAGCTCGGCCTGCTCCAGCAGGTCGATGACCGGCTGGATCGCCACGACCTCCGTCACCGCGAGCCCGATGACCGTGAGCAGCACGGCGACGACGATCGTCACGAGCTTGGGGGCGTTGGGCCGCCTGGACAGCCCGATGTCGCCCTTGGTCGCGCGCCGGGCGCGGTCGCGTACCTCGGGCCTCTTCATGAGCAGCTCGGCGATCCGCCGGGCCGTCTGCGCGTTGCTCGCCATGGCAGGGGAGGGTAGCGCCGGGGAGGCGCTTCCGTAGGGAAATCCGTACCCTTGCGCCGTGGCCGCCGTCGAACCCTCCGAGGAGCTGAAGCGGCTCGACGCGACGCTGCGTTCCGTCGAGTCGTTCGTCGACCTGCCCGCGAAGAAGGCCGAGCTGGAGAAGCTCCGCGAGGAGGCGTCAGTACCCGACCTCTGGAACGACCCCGAGGCCGCCAAGGACGTCACCTCCCGGCTCTCCGGCGTCGAGAGCGAGATCGGCCGGGTCGAGTCGCTGCGCCGCAAGCTCGACGACGCGTTCGTCCTCCTCGAGCTGGCCGGGTCCGAGGACGACGCCGACACCCTCGCCGAGGTCGGCCGCGAGATCTCCGCGCTCGACAAGGCGATCGGCGAGCTCGAGGTCCGCACGCTGATGTCCGACGAGTACGACGCCCGCGAGGCACTCGTCGTCGTCAGCGCCGGCGCCGGGGGAGTGGACGCGTCCGACTGGGCGCGGATGCTGCTCGAGATGTACCAGCGCTGGGCGTCGCGGCACGGCTACCCCGTCGAGGTCTACGACGTGGGCTGGGCCGAGGAGGCGGGCATCAAGTCGGCGACGTTCGCGGTCAAGGCGCCGTACGCGTACGGCACCCTGCGCGGCGAGCACGGCGTGCACCGGCTCGTACGCATCAGCCCGTTCGACAACCAGTCGCGGCGGCAGACGTCGTTCGCCGGCGTCGAGGTCACGCCCGTCGTCGAGGCGAGCGATGCCGTCGAGATCGACGAGAAGGACCTGCGCGTCGACATCTTCCGGTCGTCGGGCCCGGGCGGGCAGGGCGTCAACACCACCGACTCCGCGATCCGCCTCACCCACCTGCCCACGGGCATCGTCGTGACCTGCCAGAACGAGCGGTCGCAGCTGCAGAACAAGGCATCTGCCATGAACGTCCTCCAGGCGAAGCTGCTCGAACGCCGCCGCCAGGAGGACGAGGCGAAGATGTCCGAGCTCAAGGGCGGCCGCCAGGACGTCAACTTCGGCTCGGCGTTCCGCCACTACGTGCTGCACCCGTACCAGATGGTCAAGGACGACCGCACGCACGTGGAGACCGGCAACATCAACGCCGTGCTCGACGGCGAGATCGACGCGTTCATCGAGGCCGGCGTGCGCTGGCGCAACGCCCCCGCCGAGGTCTAGCCCGCCCCACTCGTCCCCCGACTGCAGGTGACTGGTGAGTAGCGACGTGGGCCGAGCACGAAGTGGTGAGCCACGACGTCGCTACTCACCAGTAACCCCGGCTCGGGGGCGGAAGAGCGGCGTAGGCCGAATGGCGTAGCGAGAGTTACTGCTCACGGAGCGTTGACCAAAGTACTACTCTCTGTCACTCTTTCGGGTGTACACATTCGTCTCGGGGAAGCGACGATCCGCGGCCGTATCTCGGTCACCGGCCAGGCCGCGGGGAGCAAGTGGTGAGACCGGCCCCGGATTCCTAAGGAGTCCGTCATGGGGTTGCGCGCTGCCCGAAACTCGTTCGCCGCCGTCGCGGCGTTCGCTCTCCTCGCCCTTCCCGCCGCCGCGTCCGCCGAGACGTCCAAGGACAAGGACCGCGGCCGCCCGGCCCAGTCCCAGTCCGAGGTGAAGGCCGAGGCCAAGGCCGAGCCGAAGAACGACGCCAAGGCCGAGCCGGCCGCGAAGGCGGAGCCCAAGGCCAAGGCCGAGGCGAAGGGCAAGCCGTCCCCGGCGCCCACGACCTCGCCCCAGCCGAAGTCCAACGCCGACATGAACGAGGGCGGCGCCAACAACGGCGGCGACTGCGGCGCGTACTGCTCGACCCGCGACGGCTCCCCGTCGGAGAACGGCAAGGGCGACGGCGAGGCCAACGGCAAGCCGTGCGCCGGCTGCGTCGGCAAGGCAGACAACAAGAACCCGCCCGGCCAGGCGCCCGACGGCTCCGACCACAACGCCGGGTACGAGTGCGACCGCAACCAGGGCATCGGCAAGACGAACCCCGCGCACACCGGCTGCACGCCGCAGCCGAGCGTGTCGCCGACGACCGAGCCGCCGTGCGTCCCGACCGCGCAGGACGACTGCGAGCCGGACTGCGTCTCGACGCCCGAGGACGACTGCGAGCCGGACTGCGTCCCGACGCCCGAGGACGACTGCGAGCCCGACTGCGTCCCGACGCCCGAGGAGCCCTGCGTCACCCCGTCGGTCCTCCCGACCGAGTCGGAGAAGCCCGAGCCGCCGACCACGACGCCGAGCGTCAAGGGCGTGAAGTACACCCGTACGCCGCAGGCGCCGCCCGCGGTCCTCGGCTCGCGCCTGCCGACCACGGGCTCCAACGCCTCGGTGGCGCTGCTGCTCCTCGTCGGCTTCGGCCTCGTCGCCGGTGGCGTCGCGGTGACCGTCGCCGGCCCGGCTCGCCAGCACTAGCTCCCTCGCGCCGTGCGGCAGGTCCAGCAGTGGGCCTGCCGCACGTCGCGTTGACGGCGCGTCCCAACGCTGTCACTCTCAGTGTCCGGCATGAACCGTTTGCCGGGCTCGACCGTAAATACGTGTAGTAGTTCGAGGAAGCTTCGATCCGCGGCCGTTCAACCGGTCACCTCCTGGTCGCGGGGAGCGAATGGTGAGACCGACCTCGGCAAGATCCCTGGGAGGGGACCCGATGTCGGCAACACTGACCCGCCGCGCGCGCTACCTGACGTTCGCCGGCCTGGCGACGCTCGGCCTCGCTGCCGTGTCGCAGCTCGCCGTGACGACGACCGCGAGCTCGGACGTCGTCTACCTCGAGACCCTGAGTCAGGACCCGCCGATCAAGAACTCCGAGTTCGAGGACGACGAGAACGACTGCCCCGGCTCGCCGGCGCAGTGGGGCTGGCACTTCATCCTCACCGGCGGCGAGGCGTCGTTCGTCAGCCTGACGACGACGTTCGCCAACTCCGCGCCGCAGACGACCGTCACGTTCGGGCCGCCGGACGCGAAGCACGCGTACGTCTACACGGCGACCGACGACACGCTGACCGGTGCGACGGCGACCGTGTCCGGCGGTGACCCGGCGAAGGTCCGCCTCGTCCTCTCGCACACCTGCGACGGCGGCGGCACGACCAGCACGCCGACCCCGACCCCGTCGGTGACCCCGTCGGAGACGCCGAGCGAGACCCCGTCCGAGACGCCCAGCGAGACCCCGTCGGAGACGCCGTCCGAGACTCCCTCGGAGACGCCGAGCGAGACGCCGTCGGAGACCCCCTCGGAGACCCCGAGCGAGACCCCGTCCGAGACGCCCAGCGAGACCCCCTCGGCCACGGTGAGCGCGACGGTCAGCGAGACCCCGAGCGAGACCCCGTCCGAGTCGGAGTCCCCGACCCCCGAGGTCAGCGGCACGATCATCACCCGCGGGCCGAGCGAGTCGGCCTCGACGACGCCCACCCCGGTCGTCAGCGGCGTGCGCGAGACCCGCGGCCCGGACGTGGACGCCGGCGGCCTTCCGACGACCGGCAACACCATCCCCGTCGGCGTCCTGCTCGTCCTCGGCTTCGGCCTGGTGGCAGCGGGCGTCGTCACCACGGTGGCCGGTGAGCCGGCCGGCGCGACCGCCGGTGGCAAGCACCGCCGCTAGGCACTGGCGAAACGGAAGGCCCGCGCTTCGGCGCGGGTCTTCCGTGTTTTACCGAGCGTTACCGTTCAATTGCATTTCGGACATCAATAATGCGCCGGTACGACCTGTTTCCGGACTTGGTTCGGGACAAGATGGCCCGTCCCGGCCATTGTGTCCCTGGGCACGCTGCGTCACGGTCGCCTTGTCGCTCGCAGTGAGGCCACCAGGTCACACGCCCGTGAGCGCCGGGGAAGCGATGATCCGCGGCCGACGAATCGGTCACCGGCCAGTGCCGCGGGGAGCCAGTGGTGAGACCGACCTCGGACCGTCGTCGAAAGGCGCATCCGATGTCGAAGACCCGCCGTTCAGCAGCAGCGGTCGTCGCCACGCTCGTAGCCCTGGTCTGGCTCCCGACGCTCGGCGGAGTGGCGTACGCCGCCGACCCGGTCCTCGAGCAGGACCTCACGATCAACGGCTGCAACGGCGTCCTCCCGACGCCCGGCAGCGAGAACACCACCAAGCGCCTCGACCCCGACTACCCGAGCGACTTCAACCCTGGCGGGATCATCGGGTACGTCATCGACTTCCCCGTCGGAGCCGACGACGTCGGCGGCGACTTCGAGATCACCGACTGTGTCTACGTCGACCCGCCCGGATCCGGCGCCGACACCGCGATCGCGAAGTACTTCGTGCACTTCGTGCCCAACAACACGTCGTTCCAGCTGCGCTTCGCGGTGCCGATCCCCGCGAACACGCCGCTCGGCTCGCAGTTCTGCAACTACGCCAAGACGACGGCCTCGCCGAGCGCCTCGCAGGCCAGCAACCGCAAGGCCGGACCTGCCTGCTTCACCGTCGGCGGCGGCCTGCGCATCGAGAAGCGATCCGGCTCGACGACCGGCCCGCTCCTCGCCGGCGCGTCGTTCAGCGTCGTCTGCTCGCCGACGACGGCCTCGCCCCCGACGATCATCACCGGCCTGTCCAACCAGTCCGTGACCAACCCGAACGGCACCGTCTCCGCCTCCGGCGCCGCCGCTGACGGCACCATCGCCATCAACGGACCCTCCGGTACGCCGTGCACCGTCACGGAGACCGCCGCGCCGGCCGGCTACCTGGTCGACTCGACGCCGCGCAACCTCGTCATCCCCGTCGGCACGAGCCAGACCATCAACGTCTTCGTCAACCAGCAGCTCGGCTCGCTCTCCGTCGAGAAGACGACGGCCGGCGCGGGCGGGACGTTCTCGTTCAGCGTCTCCTGCGACGACGGCGAGACGTACCCGGGCTTCCAGATGACGGTCGCCGCCGACGACACCGACACGCACCTGGTCAGCGACGAGATCGTCGTCGGCACCGAGTGCACCGTCACCGAGCAGGCCAACGCGCTGTTCTCCACGACGAGCAACCCGTCGAACGGCACCGTCACCATCGACGCCGACGGCGCCACGGTGGCGTTCACCAACACCCGCCTGACCGGCTCGCTCGTCGTCGAGAAGCTGTCCGACGTGGACGGCACGTTCGCGTTCGACGTCGACTGCGACGGCACGACGTGGGACACCACGCTGAACATCACGACCGCCGGCGGCGCGGGCTCCGCACGCATCGACGGCATCCCGACGACCGTCTCCTGCACGGTCACCGAGCAGAGCAACCCGCTCTTCTCCCACGTCGTCACGCCGGTCGACGGCACCGTGACCATCGCGGTCGGCGACAACACCGTGTGGTTCACGAACAGCCGCCTCCGCGGCGACCTCGTCATCGACAAGACCGCTGACGTGGACGGCACGTTCACCTTCGACGTCGACTGCAGCGACGACGCGTACGACGCCTCCAACGTCTCCATCACGACGTCCGGCGGCAGCGGCTCGGCCAGCATCGACGGCATCCCGACCGGCGTCGTCTGCACCGTCACCGAGGACGCGAACGCCGCGTACACCTCGACGGTCGTCCCCTCGGACGGCACCGTGACGATCGCCGTCGGCGACAACACGGTCGAGTTCGACAACGTCCGCAAGCGCGGCGCCCTCGTCATCGAGAAGGCGTCCGACCTGGACGGCACGTTCTCCTTCGACGTCGACTGCACCGACGACGCGTACGACGCCTCCAACATCTCCATCACGACCGTCAACGGTGTCGGCTCGCACACCATCAGCGACATCCCGACCGGCGTCGAGTGCGTCGTCACCGAGGACGCCGACGCGGCGTGGACCTCGGTGTCCGTGCCCGCCGACGGCACCGTGACGATCGCGGTGGGCGACAACACGGTCGGGTTCACCAACACCCGCGTCCGCGGTGCCCTGGAGATCACGAAGACGACGGACGAGGACGGCACGTTCACGTTCGACGTCGACTGCTCCGACGACGCGTACGACGCCGCCGACGTCTCCATCACGACGGTCAACGGCAGCGGGTCGTACACCATCAGCGACATCCCGACCGGCGTCACCTGCACGGTCAGCGAGGACGCGCACCCGCTGTTCGACTCGACCGTGGTGCCGGCCGACGGCACCGTGACGATCGACGACGACGGCGAGACCGTGGCCTTCGACAACCTGCGCAAGCGCGGGTCGCTCATCGTCAGCAAGGCCGTCGTCGACGACACCGCGAGCGGGCCGTACGACTTCGCGTTCTCCGTGGACTGCGGCGACTTCACGGTCGACGACTTCCACCTCGGCACCGCGCAGGGCCTGTCGCTGACGCACCAGGTCGACGGCATCCCGACCGGCACCGAGTGCACCGTCACCGAGGACCACGACGCGTCGTGGGCCATGGAGGTCGTCCCCGACGACGGCACCGTGACCATCGCGGCGACGCCGGTCACCGTGGCGTTCACCAACACCAAGCTCTACACCGACGTGACGATGACGAAGTCGTCCGACCCGGTGTCGGGCACGGCGGTCACCGACGGCGACACGATCACGTACACGATGTCGTACGCCAACGCCGGCAACATCGCCGCCGACGTCACCATCACCGACGAGATCCCCGACGGCACGACGTACGTCGCGGGCTCGGCCGGCTCCGGCACCCTCGCGGACGGCGAGCTGAGCTGGGACGTCACGATCCCCGCGGGCGGCAGCGGCTCGGTGTCGTTCTCCGTCACCGTGGATGCCGGGCTCACCGACCCCTTCACGATCCGCAACGTCGCCCTGCTGCACGAGGGCGAGGAGGAGACGCCCACGAACGAGACCGAGCACCCGGTCGCGCACGTGGACATCCGCAAGGCCGTGGACCAGGCCGAGGCGGAGTACGGCGACGAGCTGCTCTACACGCTGACCGTCACCAACCCGTCCGCCGCGGCGCTGACCGACGTCGTCGTCAGCGACGCGGTGCCGGCAGGGACGACGTTCGTGTCGGCGAGCGACGGCGGGACCTGTGACGACCCGTGCACCACCGTCACCTGGCCGGCCGTGGACCTCGAGCCCGGTGCGTCGTTCGTGCGGACGTTCGTCGTGGTGATCGACACGCCGGCCGGGGCGCCGGACGGCGCCATCGACGCCACCGTCATCCTCAACACCGGCGCCGTCGACTCCGCGGAGACCCCCAAGGAGCCGTCGAACGAGGTCCGCACGATCGTCGCCGAGGTCCTGGGCGTCAAGATCGTCAAGCCGCCGGCACTGCCCGCGACGGGCGCGCCGCTGGAGATCCCGCAGACGGTGCTGCTGGCCATCGCGCTGCTCGTGTCGGGTGCCGGGCTGACGTTCGGTCCCGGCTGGCGGGCGCGCCTGGCCAAGGCGGCCGAGAGGGCGTAAGGGGAGAGAGAAGGCGCGGACGGCCTGGGGTCGAGCGGGACCCCGGGCCGTCGGCCTGTCCGGGGTCGGTCGCTACAGCGCGGCGAGGACCGTGAGCGTCACGACGAGCACCGCCAGCGCCAGCAGCCACTCGGGAACGTGCACATGCGCCGCGCCGCCGTGGACGCGGCTCTTCGACTCCGCGCAGACGCCGCACCGCGCGTCGGCCACCGCCCCCGAGCAGGCGGCGCAGATCAGGCGCTCACAGCACATCCCGCCCGCTCCTCTCGTGCGCTCACTCCTGCTGTCGGCAGGAAACGCGCGTCCCTCAACTAGACTCGCACCAACACCCCGTACCCGCACCCCGAGGGGCGTACCCGCCGCATGATCCGGCTCGACTCCGTCACCAAGGTCTACCCGAACACCACGAAGCCCGCTCTCAACGACGTCACCGTCGACATCGAGAAGGGCGAGTTCGTGTTCCTCGTCGGGTCGTCGGGCTCGGGCAAGTCGACGTTCCTGCGGCTGCTCCTCAAGGAGGAGTCGCCCACGACCGGCAGCGTGTTCGTGGCCGGCAAGGACCTCGCGCGGCTGTCGCACTGGAAGGTGCCGACGCTGCGCCGGCAGATCGGCTGCGTGTTCCAGGACTTCCGGCTGCTGCCGACCAAGACGGTGTTCGAGAACGTCGCGTTCGCGCTCGAGGTCATCGGCAAGCCCAAGCACACCATCGACAAGGTCGTGCCCGAGGTGCTCGACCTCGTCGGCCTCCAGGGCAAGGACGGCCGCCTCCCCGACGAGCTGTCCGGCGGTGAGCAGCAGCGCGTGGCCATCGCCAGGGCGTTCGCCAACCGACCGATGATCATCATCGCGGACGAGCCGACGGGTAACCTCGACCCGACGACGTCGATCGGCATCATGCGCCTGCTCGACCGGATCAACCGCACCGGCACCACCGTCGTCATGGCCACCCACGACGCCAACATCGTCGACTCGATGCGCCGCCGCGTCGTCGAGCTCGACGGCGGCAGGGTCGTCCGCGACCAGGCCCGCGGCGTCTACGGCTACTCGAAGTAGGGGTTCCCGGATGTCCCGTACGACCGCTCGCTGCCGCGCGCTCGCCGTACTTCGTGATCTTGGCAATGTTCGGGGCGCCCGGCGGACCGAAACCTTGCCAAGATCACGAAGCCGGGTTTCCGGCGCCCGCCTGTCTGGAGGGGTCTCCTAGTGCGTGCCCAGTTCGTCGCGTCCGAGATCTGGATCGGCCTGCGCCGCAACTTCACGATGACGCTCGCCGTCATCGTCACCGCGGCGATCTCGCTGACGATGTTCGGCATGGGCCTCATGGTCCGCAACCAGGTCAACGTCATGAAGGACTTCTGGTACGGCAAGGTCGAGGTCTCGATCTTCCTCAAGGGTGACGTCACGCAGGCCCAGCGCGACCAGCTCCGCAGCGAGCTCGAGGCCATGCCCGACGTCGAGCAGGTCTACTTCGAGAGCAGGGCGGAGGCGTACGAGCGCTTCAAGGAGCAGTTCAAGGACTCTCCCGACATCGTCGGCAACACCCCCGCCGGCGTGCTGCCCGAGTCGTTCCGCGTGAAGCTCGAGGACCCGAAGAAGTTCGAGGTCGTGGCGAGCGCGTTCGCCGACCGGCCAGGGGTGGAGAACGTCTTCAACCAGCGCGACCTGCTCAAGAACTTCTTCGCGGTCCTCAACACCATCCGTACCGGCATGCTCTTCTTCGCCGGGATCAGCCTGATCGCGGCGGCCGTCCTCATCGGCAACACCGTGCGCGTGGCGGCGTTCAGCAGGCGGCGGGAGACCGGCATCATGCGCCTCGTCGGCGCCTCGAACCTCTACATCCAGCTCCCGTTCCTCCTCGAGGGGATGCTCGCCGGCGTCCTCGGCGCGCTCGCCGCGAGCGGCTTCCTCGCGCTCGTCCAGAGCCTCATGGTCAACGGCACGCTGCGCGAGAGCATCAAGTTCACGCCGTTCGTCGGGTGGGGCCAGTTCAAGATCCTCGTGCCCGTTCTCGTGCTCACCGGCATGGTGCTGTCCGGTCTGGCGTCGTTCGTGACGTTGCGGAAGTACCTGCGCGTCTGACCCCTATCGTGGTACCCATGTGACAGGTGTGACGTCGGATGGGTGGAGGTTTCCGCGTGGGACAGCGATGGCGTACGGCGCTCGCGGCCGTTGCCGTCGTCGTGCTGCCGCTCGCCACGCCGGCGTACGCCGACGACCCCGAGGCCGAACGCCGCAAGGTCGAGCAGCAGCTCGCCGAGGTCCACGACGACCTCCACGAGTCCAGCGCCGCCGTCCAGCAGGCCGCCGCCGCGCTGGCCCGCGCCAAGATCGAGATCCCCCGCGCGCAGGAGCGACTCGCCGCCGCCGAGGGCCGCCTGTCCGCGGCCCGCGCGGTCGCCGAGGCGAGCCGCACGCGGCTGGAGTTCGCGCAGGCCGAGCTGGCGCACGCCGAGCGGGAGTACGAGGCCGGCGAGGCCAAGGTCCAGGACACCAGGGAGCAGGCAGGCGAGCTGTCCCGCGCGATCTACATGATCGGCCCGGCGGGGTTCACGCACGCCTTGTTCGAGTCGACGTCGATGTCCGACCTCGCGTCGCGGGCGACGTACTCCCACGTGCTCCTCTCCGACGCCGCAGGCAGGGTCCGCGCCGCCTCCGCCGCCCGCGCCGAGCTCGCCTCCCAGGCCGCCGTGCTCGACCAGCGCCGTGCCGAGCTCGTCGCCCGCGACAAGGCCGTCCGCGAGTCGCTGGCCCGCATCGAGTCGTACGCCGCCGAGGCCCGTGCCGCGAAGGCCGCCATCGACGCGCAGGTCGCCGCCCGCGCCGCCGCGCTCGCCGTCGCCGACCGCGAGCGCGCGGCCGACCGGGCGGCGTACGAGAGGCTCCAGGCCGAGTCCCGCCGCCTCGCCGAGCTGATCCGCCGCGCCGCCGCCTCCCGCGGCACCGGGCAGGTCGGCAAGGGCGGCATGCTCTGGCCCACGCCGGGACCCGTGACCAGCGGCTACGGCTACCGCACCCATCCCATCTACGGCTACCGCCGCCTCCACGCCGGCATCGACATCGGCGCGCCCACCGGCCAGGCGATCGTCGCCGTGCTGTCCGGGCGGGTCGTGAGCGCCGGGCCGATGGGGACGTACGGCAACCTCGTCGTCATCGACCACGGCAACGGCCTCTCGACGGCGTACGCGCACCAGTCGCGGGTCGGCGTCAGCAACGGCCAGCAGGTCTCGCGGGGCGCCGTCATCGGCTACGTCGGCTCCACCGGCGCCTCCACAGGCCCGCACCTGCACTTCGAGACGCGCGTCAACGGCGAGCCCGTCGACCCCATGCGCTACTACTGACCCACCCCGCCTGGTGCGCAACCGGGAGCCTTTCCATCCTGACGGCGTGGTCGGCGCCGGCCTCAGTCGTTCTTTGAAGATCACTACGCGTGAGACCGGCTGCTGGGCCGCAGGGTTGGGCCGGCGCGGGTGCGCGGGCGCCGCTCGTCCGGGGTCGACCGGCGTTCTTGTGGTGGCCGAGCGCCGAAGGGGCTCCTGCCCAGCACGATCCAGGCCCAGCGCGAGCCAGGATGGAAAAGGCTCCGGGTTGCGCCCCGTGCGCGAAAAAGCGCAAGACGCACCCCGACCGCGGGTTGCGGCCGCGTCGGTCCTGGCCGCCGGCCTCCGCCAACCGGGTGGTCACCCCGCGTCACGGCCGTATCCTCCATACGTGACGTCCGCCCACGCTCGCCGCCGCCGGGTCCTCCTCGGCATGTCCGGCGCGCTCCTGGTGTGCGCGGCGTTCGTGTTCGGGTTCCTCGCCGGCCGCGTCGGGCGCACCACCGAGTCGGACGCGCGGGCGGGCGGGCTCGTCGGCGAGGCCGCCGAACGCCTCCTCGCCAACGCCAACCGCGACGTCACCCGCGAGGACCTCGACGAGGCCGCCATCCGCGGCATGCTCGGCGCGCTCAAGGACCGGTACGCCACGTACTACGACACCACCGACTTCGCGGAGTTCCAGCGGCTGCTCGACGGCCGGTACTCCGGCGTCGGCCTCTGGCTCGGCCGCGTCCCGTCCGGCAGCGTCGAGGTGACGAGCGTGCTGCCCGACTCGCCCGCCGAGGCCGCCGGCCTGCGGGTCGGCGACGCGCTCGTGGACGTCGCGGGCAGTCCCGTGGACGGCGTCCCTGTCGGCGACATCGTCCGGCGCATGCACGGAGAGCCCGGCACCACCGTCGCCATCACCGTCCGCCGCGACGACGCCATCCAGACCCTCAGCCTGCGCCGCGCCAACCTGCTCTCCAAGGACGTCTCCGCCGACGTCCTCGACAACGGCATCGGCCGGATCCGCGTCGCCGCCATGACGCGCGGCGCGGGCCGCGAGGTCCAGCGCGCGCTCGCGTCGTTGCGCGCCAAGAAGGTCGCCGGCGTCGTCCTCGACCTCCGCGGCAACCCCGGCGGCCTGCTGGACGAGGGGGTGCAGGTGGCGTCGGCGTTCCTGCGCGGCGGGACCGTCGTGTCGTACAAGGGCAGGGGAGTCGAGGACAAGACGTACGGCGTCACCGGCCGCGGCGACACCACCACCCCGCTCGTCGTGCTCGTGGACGCCGGCACCGCCAGCGCCGCCGAGGTCGTCGCGGGCGCGCTGCAGGATCGCAACCGCGCGATCGTCGTGGGGACGCGGACGTACGGCAAGGGGTCGGTCCAGCAGCCGCTCGTGCTCTCCGACGGCTCCGCGCTCGAGGTCACGGTGGCGAGCTACTACACGCCGTCGGGGCGTTCCGTCGACAGCGTCGGGATCATCCCCGACGTCGACCTCCCGGCCGGCTACGACGCCCGCGCCGCCCTCGAGCGGGCGGTCCAGGTGCTCTCCGGCACCGTCGCCTCCATCCCCGTGCCGAGAGGCTGACGTTGCCGAAGGAGACCGGGCGCAAGCTCATCGCCCAGAACAAGAAGGCACGCCACGACTACGCCATCGAGGACGTCTACGAGGCCGGCCTCGTGCTCGTCGGCACCGAGGTGAAGTCGCTGCGGGCAGGGCGGGCGTCCCTCGTCGACGCGTACGCCACCGTCAAGGACGGCGAGGTCTGGCTGCACAACGCGCACATCCCCGAGTACGACCTCGGCACCTGGACCAACCACACGCCCCGCCGCCCGCGGAAGCTGCTCATGCACCGCGAGGAGATCGCCAAGCTCGTCGGCAAGACCAAGGAGAGCGGCCTGGCGCTCGTCCCGCTGCAGCTGTACTTCAAGGACGGACGGGCCAAGGTCGAGATCGCGCTCGCCCGGGGCAAGAAGTCGTACGACAAGCGGCAGACGCTCGCGACCCGCGACGCGTCCCGCGAGGTGGCCCGCGAGCTCGGGCGGCGCGCGAAAGGTATGTAGGCCGTTGGGCCGAATGGCCCGTTCTGACCATGGCTTAGGTCCGGTCGTTTGGCGCACACTGCTCCCGTAAGTCCGGTGATGTCCGTTCTGTCCGTTTCAAGTGGCGGCACACCGGGGATTGGGGGCGGGATGATGTCGCACGAAGAGCACGAGCCACGTCCGGTGACGTGGACGCCGCAGGGCCTGTCCCTGTCCAGCCGTCCCGACTTCGCCCACGCCTCGAAGGCCACGCTCAAGCTGCTCAGGCAGCAGCTCGGGCACGACCTCTGGATGGTCACCCGCGTCGACGGCGACGACCTCGTCGTGCTCGACTGCCTCGACTTCGCGTACCGGCTCCGGCCCGGCGACGTCCTCCCGTGGTCGGCGACGCTCGACTGGCGGATGGCGCACGGTCAGGGCCCCCGCGTCGCGCCGCGCGTGACCGACGTCCCCGCGTACGCCACCGCCGGGCTCACCTCGGCCATGCGCATCGGGTCGTACGTCGGCGTCCCGATGCTGCACGAGGACAAGCTGTTCGGCACCCTGACCGGCCTGCACCCCGAGCCACTGTCCGACGAGCTGGCCGGCCACCTGCCCACCGTCGAGCTGCTCGCGTCGCTGCTGTCCACCGTGCTCGCGCTCGAGCTGCAGGCGACGCAGGTCGTCCGCCGCGCCGAGCGGGCCGAGGTCGAGGCGCACATCGACCCGCTCACCCAGCTCGGCAACCGCCTCGCCTGGACCAAGACCCTCATCGACGAGGAGCACCGCTGCCGCCGTTACGGGCGCCCCGCGTGCGTCGTCTCCGTCGACCTCGACGGGCTCAAGCGGGCCAACGACGCGTACGGGCACGACGCCGGCGACCGCCTGCTGCGTACCGCCGCGGTCGTGCTCCGCAAGGTCAGCCGCATGTGCGACCAGGTCGCGCGGGTCGGCGGCGACGAGTTCGCCGTGCTCGCCGTGGAGGCGTCCGAGCTCGAGGGCCGGGCGCTGCTCGACCGCATCGCGATGGCGTTCGCCAACGCCGGCGTCGAGGCGTCCATCGGCATGGCCGTCCGCGAGAACCACACGACGCTCGACGAGACGTGGAAGGCCGCCGACGCGGCGATGTACCGGCACAAGCGGCGCAGGCTCCAGGACCGCGTGTCGGCCGCGCTGGCCACCCCCGAGGTCGCGCCGCGCGTCGTGCACCACCTCGACGTCCCCGCGGCCGAGGAACACCCCGTCGCCACGGCGCGTTAGAGTCGTACGAGCACGGCCCCACCAGGGGGTGAATGGTCTCGACTTCGGACGAGGAGGCAGGGGAAGCGGGCCGAGGAAGGCGACGATGATCTCGTTAACCACGAAACGTCGCAAAAGAAACAAGCGCCGATAACTACGCGCTCGCTGCCTAACTTTAGGTAGCCGTCAGCCCCGGAGTGCCTCCGGCCGGGATGCTGGCGTCGCCAGGAGGCTCACCGAACTCCCCGGTCACGGGGGAGCGAGGGACACCGAACAGTGACTGAGCCCGGCACCGGCTTGCGTGCGTGACCGGTGGGGCCGAGAAAACCACAGCGCGCTGCGCCCGGAGAAGCCCTGGTTGTTCGCCGAAGGACGCGGGTTCGATTCCCGCCACCTCCACCGCGAGAGGGAGCCCGGCACCGTGACGGTGCCGGGCTCTCGTACGTCACGCGGGCGGGTCCGAAATTCAGGCCGCGAGGATCCTTGCCTTGAGTCGCGACGGCCCGTTGTCGACCAGGATCCGCAGCAGGTTCTGGATGTCGCGGTCTGCCCTGTCGGCGGCGTAGACGAGGTGGATGACCCCCAGGTTCTCCGGTGCGGTGGCGTCCAAGCCCAGCAAGGCGCGCAGGTACGCGCTCGCGCACATGCCGGCCAGCAGGTCCGCCGCCTCGATGTCGTTCTTGGTCATCCCTGTCTCGAGCCTGGCGAACAGCAGGTGCAGCGCCTTGAGCGGGTCCTCCCCATAACCCCTCTTCGCAGGGGCGACCGGGAGGAGCGCATGGATCCGTTCGGCGTCCCTCGCGAACGCTTCACGCAGCGTCGCGGAGTGCTGCCGGAGTCCGACCGCGAGCCCCGCGGGGACGTGGCCTGAGTGCTTGAGCTCCTCCGTGGCCCAGAACGCCGTGTAGTCGAAGTGTTCGATGGCGAACTGCGCCTGATGCGCGGTGTGTCGCCTCGCCTTGTCGATCTCGTGCCGTAGGACCACCCAGGCCGTAGCCACCGTCACCACGACTCCCAGGAGCGTGAATGCCAGCGGAAACCAGAAACCCAGTGCCCAGTCTCGTGCGGCTACCATCGTGTCCCCCTTCGCTCGACCGTGGCGCGTCTGCGTACGGCGAGGTTGCCAGGCTGCTCCGCGGTCGCGCGCGGCACCAGGGCCCATGGTCCCTACGGCGAAATTGCGGGTGAGACGGTCGTCCTGGGTGAGAGCGGCTCGCCAGAACGGGCCGCCGAGTGCGCCACGGACCCCGGCGCCGGCTGGGACGGGCGGTACGACTCCTGCTACCGGCTCCGTCGCACGACGACGGAGCCTCCGGTACGCGCTGGCGTACCGGAGGCTCCGCGCGTGAGCTAGAGGCTCAGTTCGAGGTGACCGATCTCCAACGCGCCGACGAGCGTGTCGTCGTTGATGTTCAGGCAGCGGCCCCACTTGGTGCCGTCGAGGACGCAGACCGTGCCCACGACGTCGAGCGGGTCGGTGACGTTGGTCGGGACCGGGACCGTGCCGCTGTACGGGCCGACGCAGACGGCCACGCAGTTGTGGATCAGGTACGGCACCTGGGTGTAGATCGGCGAGGGGACGCTCTGGTTGACACAGATGTTCCACGTCACGGCGGGGTTGTCGCTCGTGGCGTTACAGGTGTCGGCCGACGCGACGGGCGCGAGGGCGACGAGGGTGCCGGCCGACATGGCGCAGGCGGCGGCGAACGTGAGAGTACGACGGATCACAGTCTGGCTCCTGGAGGTGGGGAGACGTACGGACGCGGCAGCGCGGTAGCCCTGCCGAGAGACGAGAGTCCCCGGCTCCGGAACGGGTTCGCTACCCCAGCGCCGCGTCGAGCACCGGGTCCTGACCGGCCTTGTACGCCGCCCAGGTCTCGCGCACCGGCACGTCCGGCACCAGTGCCGCGATGTCGCGCCCCTGGTCGAACGCCCGCGCCCCCGGCACCTGCACGACGATCCCGCTTCCCGGCAACGTCACCGACGACGGGTTCCCGTACGTCCGCGACCCGCCGCCCGTCGCCTCCCCGTAGAAGCGGATCGACGGCGCCTCGCGCCGCAGCGCCAGGAACACCAAGGACGCCGCCGAGTACGTCCCCCGCCCGACCAGCACTCGCACCGGCACCCGCCCGGCGCGGGCGACGTCGCGCAGCAGGATCGTCAGCGGCAGCGCCCGCCCGGTGTCGCCGCCGGGGTTGCGCCGGATGTCGACCACCAGCACCGACGGGCGCTCCGCACGGAGCTGTGCCCGAACGTCCTCGACGAGGCCCTGCACGCGGCGGCCGCTCTGCGACTCGGCGGCGACGCGCTCGTACCCGACGACGAGCGCCGAGCCGCGCCGCGCCGTCCAGAACCACTCGTCCTTGGGCGCGAACGACGGCCGCGGCAGCGCCGGAGGGATCTGCGGCACGTCGAGGCCGGCGAGGGCGGCGTACTCGGCGGCGGGCCGCTCCTCGGGCGTCACCTCGCGCGCGACACCGGAGGTGTCGACGACGCCGAGCGGGCCGTACACCCCGAGCCCGCGAAGGAACGCCGGCACCATGAGGTACGTCGCCAGCCGCGCCCGCATCGTCTGCGGGTTGTCGCGCGGCACGACCTTCCTGAACGCCTCGGCGACCTCCTCGACAGGCCGCCCGCCGATCGACTGCACCCGCGCGCCGACGAGCGAGGAGTCGCGGGCGGCGATCACGTGCCAGCCGTCGGCGAAGTCGTACATCCGCACCGGCCACATCGTCAGCGCCGGCTGGTCGGCCGGGAACACGCCGCCGTGGCCGTTGCGGTCGCCGAGGTGCGCGACCTCGGCCAGCGCCACGAGGTACTCGTCCGCGGACATCCGGCCGGCCCGCTCCCGCAGCGAGGCGACGTTCCCGCGCCACGCGGCCTCGCCCACGTAGGCGAACGGCTCGGGGTGCGTCGCCTCGACGAATGACACCAGCGCGTCCACGTCGGCCTGCCGCGTGACAGCGGGGTCGGGGCGCGGCGGCGAGGCGCCGGGTGAGCACCCCACGGCGAGCGACAGCGCCACCGCGACGAGGAGCCTCATCCGGCCGCCGCCTCGAACGCCACGTCCGCGGCCGCCCCGTCGCACGCCCGGCCGAGCTCCGAGAGCACGTCGCGAACGTCCGCGACCGGCCGGCCGAGGCGGCGTTCGACAGCGGAGACCGCGACCTCGAACGCCGCCCGCGTCGACTCGTGCGCCGCGACTCCGTCGGGAGTCAGGCGCAGCAGTACAGCCCGCCGGTCGCGGACGTCGCGCCGTCGCTCGAGGTGCCCGCGGCGCGCCATCGCCGACACCTCGTCGTGCACGCTGGTCACGGGCATCCCGACGACGCGCGCGAGGTCGCTCGCCGAGAGCGGGCCGTGCTCGTGGACGGCGCTGTACATCGCGTACTGGGCGGGGGTGAGCGGCGCCGCGGCGAGCGCGACGTCGAGCAACGAGCGCGTGCGCTGGGCGAGCGCGTACACGTCGAAGAGCACTGATCCGGTCACGCAACAATCCTTCCGATACCGGAAGGTTAGCGCACGGTCCCCAGCTTGCCCATGATGAGCTCGTCCGACAGCGACGTGTCGATGAACGCGCCCCACACCGACCCGTCCGGCGCGAACGCCACGTCGATGAAGTCGAGCACGCCCTCGTTGCAGCGGCCAGGCCCGCACTTGCCGTAGGCGAACGGGGTCTTCGCCGGCGTCACCGGGCCCGCCCAGATCAGCGGCTTCTTGTCGAGCGGCTTGCTGATGACACCGAGGTAGCCGGTGAACGTCGTGTCCGCGTACGACCCCGTCCACGGCTTGCCCGGGGAGTTGGTCGAGCCCATGTACGCCATCGCGACGCGGCCCTTGGAGTCCACGTCGAGCGCCGGGCCCCACGCCTCCTTCAGCCCGGGCGGCGCGACCTTCAGTGGCGGCCCGAACGTCTTGCCCTTGTCGCGCGAGATCGCGAGGTACGGCAGCCGGTCCTTCGCGACCCACATGTAGTAGACGTTGCCGGCCTTGTCGGCGACGACCGCCGCCTCGTGGTCGGACTGGCCGCTGCCCGGCGCGACGAAGCCGAAGCCGCCGGACGTCGAGGTGTTCATGCCGTTCTTCGCGACCTCGACGCGCGTCCACGTCGTACCGCCGTCGTCGGACCACGCCAGCCACGGCTGGTTGCACCAGCCGCGCGGGACGAACAGGCGGCCGTACGGCGCCACGAAGATCGGCCCGTTGTCGCCGTTGCAGTGCCCGGGGATGCCGGCGTCGCCGCTGCCCTCGCCCACGCCGTACGGGCTCGGGTCGGCGAACGCGAACGTCCCCGTCGGCGTCCACGACAGCCCGCCGTCGAGCGAGCGAGCGCAGCCGGTCGCGAAGCTGTAGCCGTTGTAGCCCAGCGTCTGCGAGCAGTTGTAGAGGACGTTCTCGTAGCCGGTGACCGGCAGCCCGGCGACCGGCGGGCCGGCCGCGATCGACTGGTGGTCGGACTGGTTGCAGGCGGCCGGCGCGTGCGTCCACGTCGCGCCCTTGTCGTCGCTCCACGACAGCACCTGGCACGTCCCGGCGAGGTCGGACTTGTAGACGCGCGAGGTGGCCGGGTCGACGTAGAGGTACGGGTCGAGCGTCGCGGCGTGCCCGGTGATGGGCAGCAGCTTCCACGACTTGCCGCGGTCGGTGGAGCGGACGACGTTCGTCATCGCGCTGGCCCAGATCGTGCCGTCCTTGGCGATGCCGATGTTCGGCTCGCCGATCTGCCGCTGGCCGGTGCGGTACGTCTCCAGCCGCGGCGCGCTCTTCGCCGCCGCGCGGGCGCCGCCCGGGTAGAACGCCACCGCCTTGCCGCCCGGCGCCGCCGCGTCGGAGGCGCCCGCGAGGGCACCCGCCACGACCGCACCGGCCACCAGCGTCAACGACATCCGCTTGCGCAACGACATGCCCGTAGGGTTCTCGCGCGGCCCGCCGATCCCTTCCCGTTGGGCCGTCGACGGAGGTCCCATGCACCTGGCACGCAGGCTCTGGACGGCGTTCGAGCCGATCCACGCGGCGACGTACTTCGCCCCCGAGTCGCGGGAGGCGTACGAGGCGATCGGCCTGCGCGGCTACTGGCGCGGCTACTTCGCGGGCCGCGCGGCGGCGTTCGGCCGGGTCGGACCCGAGCCGGTCATCGCGGCGTTCTACGGCTTCGCGCCGTCGATGGTGCGCCGCGCGCTGCCGTCGATCTGGGACCTCGCCTCGCCGGAGGAGGCGCTGCGGGCGCGGGAGAACGGTGTCACCGCGGCGCTGGGCCGCGTCCTCGGCGACGCCGACGTGACCGAGGCGACCGCGGTCCTCGAGGCGGCGGTCGGGCGGCTCGACCTCGCCGGCCGCGTCCTGGCCGCCGCGCACGCCGCCCTTCCGACGCCGGACGAGCCGCTGGCCAGGCTGTGGCACGCGGCGGGCGTCCTGCGCGAGCACCGCGGGGACGGACACGTGGCCGCGCTCGTCGCGCACGACGTCGACGGCTGCGAGTCGCTCGTGCTGCGCGCGTCGCTCGACATCCCGCGCGAGGTGCTGCAGCCGTACCGCGGCTGGACCGACGAGGAGTGGGACGCCGCGACCGGGCGCCTTGCCGCTCGCGGGGTCCTCGGCAGCCGCGAGCTGCTCGACTCCGTCGAGGCCGCTACGGACGCCGCCGCGCTGCGCGCGTGGGCGGACGCCGACACCGACCGTGCGCTCGCCGTGCTGGAGCCGTTGGCCAGGGCCTGCGCCGGCGTCATCCCCGCGCAGTCGCCGCTCGGCCTGCCTACGCGGTGAGCGGCGCCGTCCCGAACGCCACAGAGAACCGCTTGCACCAGATGACGACGGACTTGTAACGGGTCAGGTCGACGGAGCCGGGGACGGCGTACGTCTGGTCGCCCTTGTTGCCCTTGAGCCGCCCGAGGGAGACGTAGTCGGAGTCGTACGCGCCGTTGGGCGCGTCGGGCGCGGCGGCGGCGAGGGTGACGTAGAGGTCGGGGCCGTTCTCGACGTCGAGGCCTTCGAGGCGCAGCACGCGCGCGCCGTCGGCGAGCCGCAGTACGCGCACCGTCCCCGACGCGTGGTGCGCGCGGTCGCCGAGCATCGAGCGGGACAGGACCGTGGCGCGCGGCGCCGCGGGAGTCGCCCCCGCGGACGTCGGGGCGGCCGAACCTGACGGGGTCGCGGTCACGTCCTCCGCGCCCGCCGGCAGCGCGTCGTTGACGGTCTTGTCGAGGAACAGCTTCTGCGGCTGGAACCACACCGCCACGAACACCGCGCCCGCCACGGCGAGCACCGCGAGGACGGAGACCGCCGCGACGTGCCGGCGTACGAAGGCCCGCATGCCAGGCCCAACGCCGCACGCTCCCTGAGCGTTCCGGAAGGTGACAAACCGGACCCTTGCGCCCGGTCCGGACCTCCCGTACGGTGATCGCGTTGCCTGATCCGATTTCCACGCTCGTTCTCGAACGCCCGCGGAGTTGGTCGCGGGCGTTTTCCATACCCGGCACAGGGCCGGGGGCGGAGGCGCCCGTCGGGTGACACGGCGCGCACGTCGCGCGCCGGCACATGTCCAGGAGGACAAGCATGACGCAAGGCACTGTGAAGTGGTTCAACGCCGAGAAGGGCTTCGGTTTCATCGCGCAGGACGGCGGCGGCGCCGACGTCTTCGTGCACTTCTCGGCCATCCAGGCCGACGGCTACCGCTCGCTCGACGAGAACCAGCGCGTCGAGTTCGACATCACGCAGGGCCAGAAGGGCCCGCAGGCGGAGAACGTGCGCCCGGTCTGACCCACCGACGCTCTGAGAACCCCCGGCGCTCGCGCCGGGGGTTCTCAGCTTTCCAGGGGCCTGATCGAGAACAGCTCGAGCGCCTTGCCGTAGTAGCGGTCGGTGCTGCCCTCGTACGTCATCCCCAGTCGCCGCGCGACGGCGATCGAAGCGATGTTCTCCGCGACGATGACGGCGTAGACGACGTCCAGCCCGCACCGCTCGAAGCCGTACGCGATCGCGCCGCGCGCCGACTCCGTGGCGTACCCGCTGCCCCAGTGCGCGGTCCCGAGGTGCCAGCCGACCTCGACCTCCTCGGCGTCGGGCAGCGGCTTGAGCAGCGTCGCGCCGACGAGCGTCCCGTCGTGCGTCTCCAGCGCCCAGAAGCCGTAGCCGGTGCCGGCGAGGGCGTCGTTGACGCCGAGCCAGCGTTCGAGGCGTTCGCGCATGGCCTCGACCGACTCGACCGGCTGCGGCACGCTGCCGAGGTAGCGCGCGACCTCGGGCGAGCGGTAGATCTCGTACGCCGCCTCGGCGTCGTCGAGCGTCCACGGCCGCGCCCGCAGACGTTCGGTCTCGAACACCGTCACGCCTCGGCCTCCGCCATCGCGCCGACCGCCGGGCCAGGCTCCTCCGCGGCCTTCGCCGGGCGCTGCGAGACGACGAGCGCGACGCCGACGAGGATCAGCGCGCTGGCGACGAGCGAGCGGACCGTGAGGCGTTCGCTGAGGAACAGCGCGCCGAGCAGCACCGCGACAGCCGGGTTGACGTAGGCGTACGTCGTCACGAGCGACAGGGGGGCGTTGCGGAGCAGCCAGGCGTACGCCGTGAACGCCACCATCGACCCGAACACCAGCAGGTAGACCGCGGCCACCCACGCCTTCCAGCCGACGGCGCCGAGGTCCAGCTCGCCGAGCTCGCCGGCGAGCAGCCCGGCCACGAACAGCCCCGCGCCGCCCGCCATCATCTGCATGCCCGTCATGACGAGCGGCCGGCGGGGGACGGGTGCGCTGCGGCCGTAGAACGACCCCGCCGACCACGACAGCGTCGCGCCGATGAGCAGCGCGATGCCGTACGGATCGATGCGGTCCGCGCCCGCCGGATTGGCGAGGACGGCGGCGCCGAGGAAGCCGATGACGAGGCCGAGGACGCCGACGCGCGGAAGGCGTTCGCCGCCGAGAACGAGCCCGAGCAGCGCCGTCCAGATCGGCACCAGCGCGATCGCGACCGCGGCGATGCCGGAGTCGACCGTGCGCTCGGCGAGCATGACGAGGCCGTTGCCGCCGAGGAGCAGCGCCAGGCCGACGATGCCGCACGACACCCACTGCCGGACGGTGATCGGGTCGGGCTTCCCGTCGTGCGCCGGGCGGCGGATCGTGAAGGCGTACAGCAGGGCGCCGGCCAGCCAGAAGCGCACGCCGCCCATCAGCAACGGCGGGAAGCCGCGCTGACCGGTGTGTGCTCCGATGGCGTAGCGGATCGCGAGGTACGTGGACCCCCACACGACGTACACGATGGCGAGCGCCGTCCAGATGCGGGAACGGCTGGGCATGTCCCCACCCTACGTCGGCGCCGGCCCACCCTCCCGGCAGCGGCGGCTCAGCCCATGTCCCGCGACTCGAACGTCAGGGTGGGGAGCAGCAGCCACTGGTGGCCCGCGAGCCGGATCATGTCCTCGAGCAGACCCGCGACGACCGGCGCGAGCAGCGGGACGAGGCGGGCGCGGGAGACTCCCTCGTCGGCCTCGACGGCGTACGGCTCCTCGAAGCGCAGCACGACGTGGTCTCCGCGCGCCAGGCAGACCGCCGGCAGCAACATCGCGCCAGGGCGCGCGGCGAACGCGACGAAGCCCGCCGCGACGTGGCGCCGCGTGCCGAACAGCGTGACGGGCACGACGCGGTGCCCCGCGTAGACGAAGTCGGCGTAGGTGCAGAGCGCGCCGCCGGCATCGAGCACCCGCGCGATCTGCCGTACGGCATCCGACCCGGCGCCGACCAGGTTGACGTCCGCGTCGGCGAGACCCTCCGACGGGTCCATGTCCTCCCCGTACGTCGCGACCTCCCGGTCGCCCATCGCCGTCGCGATGACGACGAGCGCGTCCGACGTCGCCAGCGTCATCGGAGCGACGACGAGCGTCGGGTGTCCTGACGTCTCGTCGAGCCACTGCGCGCCCTCGATCTTCACCGGCAGCCGTTGCTCGCGGCCGTGAACCCAGGCCGCCTGCCGCCAGGCGCACCAGAGCCGATGCTCGACGTGCCGCCCGACGTCGTCCTCGCCGAGCCCGAGAAGGCGCGTGGCGGCGGCCAGCGAGTCGCTCTCGCCGTACGGGTCGGCCGTGACGAGCCAGTCGGCGACGGACGTCAGCGCGTCCCAGTCGTGCGCGGCCGCGACGCGAGAGAGCAAGGGGTCGAACGACATCCCCTGCAGTGCGCCGGCGAGACCGCGGCTCACGAGAGGCTGCGCTGGTACCGGGCCAGGGCGTCGTCGTGGGCGAGCGAGTCGGTGATGCGGTCGAACGCGCGCAGCGCGAGCGCGCATCCCTCGTCCCAGACGTCGTCCAGCGACGGGGCGTGCGCGAGGCAGCTTCCTCCACACGCGCCGTACCAGATGCAGTCGGCGCACCGCGTGGACTGAAGGTCACGATGGCGGATCGAGCGCGCGACCTCGGAGTCGCGCGCGGCTGCGAGACCGCCGTCGGCCATCGTGCCGAGCCCGGACAGCGGGCCGGCCGGATCGATGCAGTCGCACGCCTCGATCACGCCGTCCACGGAGACCGACAGCAGGTCGCGCGCCGCGCCGCACTCCGGCCGCATGCACATGTTGCCGCCGGGTCCGGAGGCGAGGTTGTCGAGGTACTTCGTGACCGGGTTGACCTTGAACCCGTCGAACTCCCCGGCCACGACCGCCTCGAACAGCGCGTCCCACGACGCGACGAGCGTCGGGATGTCGAGGCGGAGCCGTTGCGCCTCGACCCGCCCGCGGCCGATCGGCTGGAACAGGCTCCAGTCCCACGAGCCCATGCCGAGGTCGCGGAAGTGGCGCGCGGTCTCCAGCAGGCGGCCCTGGTTGACGGCGGTGATCGTGCTCATCACGCCGCACCGGCGCGCGAAGCGCGGGTAGCGGCGCAGCGCGTCGGCGAACCTGTCGTAGGTCCCCGTGCCCTGGTGCGTCACCCGGAGCGCGTCGTGCACTTCGGGAACCCCGTCGATGGACACGCCCCACGCCATGTCGTGCGCGTCCGAGAACGCGACGACGCGGTCGTCGAGCCGGGAGAGGTTCGTCTGGCCGACGAACTGGAGGCGCTTGCCCCGTTCGGCGGCGAGGCGTTCACCGGCGACCACCAGGTCCTCGACGAGGTCCCACATGAGCATGGGCTCGCCGCCGTGCAGGATCACGGTGAGGATCGGACCGGAGAGGTCGAGCGCCTCGCGTACGGCGCCCACCGCGACCTCGGGCGTCATCCGCGACGCCCGCTCCCACGTCTCGAAGTCGTAGCAGTAGGTACAGGCGTAGTTGCACGCGTTGGTGAGCTTGAGGATCAGCGTGGTCAGCTCGGAGAAGTGCCGCTCGCTGCCGAGCACGCCGATCCCGTTGGCGGACAGCAGGTCCCGCAGCTCACGGACCTGCGTCCGGACGCCGTCGGGCAGCGCGCCGGCAGGCGCGCTGAGCAGCGGCAGCAGCGGCTTCGTCGCTGCTGCCAGTGTCACCCAGCGTCCGGACACGCGGTCCATGACGAGCACCGCGTCGTCACCGCGGGACAGCGTGCGTACGCGATCCGGGTCGAACCAGCTCCGCCGCAGCGTGAGGTCGACGGCGGTCAGGAGTGCATCTTCGGGTTCTCGAGGGTGACCTTCCGGAACACCGACTCGACGTGCGTGCCGCGGACTCCCTCGTGCACGCGCGCTACCGGCGACGAGAAGTCCTCGATGACCGGCTCCTCGAACTCGTCGATCAGGTCACGCTTTCCGCAGCAGGCGCGGGTCCACTCGGCCCAGACGCCGAACTCGCCGCTGGTGCCGGGGCGCAGCGCATCGAGCGACACGGCATTCACGCCGACCGGACGGATCCCTTCCGGCAGGTTCTCCAGCGCCCGGTCGGCGTGCTCCTCGACGAGCCGCTCGATCTCCTCCGGCGCCATGTCGAGCAGCCGCTCGGACTCCGGCATGCGCAGTTGGACGATTCGTGCCATGTCATCACCCCGTTATGTGACAGAACCGATTCGCGTCGAATGTTGCTACACCTCCCTTGGCGCCGCAAGGGTCGATTTCTTCCCCCTTTGCCGGACGGGGTGTACGGGCCACGTCGTCCGGTGCCGCGGTCCGGGCCTACGCTGGGGCCGTGACGATCGCTCCTGAACGCGTCGTGCGTGGCGAGCCCGACGAGGACGTCGACCGTGACACTCCCTGGGTCACGATCGTCTGGAACGACCCCATCAACCTCATGTCGTACGTCACGTACGTCTTCCAGAAGCTGTTCGGCTACTCCCAGGAGAAGGCGACCAAGCTCATGCTGGACGTGCACCAGAAGGGCCGCGCCGTGGTGTCGAGCGGCGCCAAGGAGCAGATGGAGTTCGACGTCGCGCGCCTCCACGCCGCCGGCCTCTGGGCGACCCTCCAGCAGGACTGACCGCCCGGCCGCCGCGCCAACTTCCAGTGCCACCCCGACCCCTCGCGTGCTCGGTGACACTGGAAGTTGGGCGAGCGATCAGGCCTGGGTCCAGACGGCGCCCGAGGTGTAGCGGCGCAGGCCCGCGTGGAACGCCGCCCACCCCGCTGCCGCGAAGCCCACGGCCACCAGGAACGTCACCAGCGCCAGCACGGGATCAAAGCTCTCCATCAGCTTCGCCGGCACCGACGCGATGAACGCCGCCGGCAGCGCCGTGTACATCAGCACCTTCGCGAACCCGCCGAACACGTCGACCGGGTACGACGACAGCAGCAGGATCGCGTGGAACGACAGCTCGCCCATGTCCTCCCGCCCCGAGAAGAACGCCAGGGACCCGGTCAGCACGAGGAACCCCGTCAGCAGCACCGCCGCCGTCACCGTCCCCGACACGAAGAGCAGAGCCCGTGACGGCGACGGCGAGCCGGCCACCAGAAACAGACCCACCCCGAAGAGCACGTCACCGAGGTTCGTCGTGTTGACGCGACGGACGAGGAGGTACGGCAGCGTCGGCACCGGCAGCACGAGCGCCGCGTCGAGCCCGCCGCCGGAGATCACCCGGCCGAGGGAGCGGGCGTTCGCGAGGAAGCCGAGGACGAACCCCGCGCCGGTCGTGAGGATCGCGAGCAGCAGGAGGATGCCGTCGGTGTCCCACCCGCGCACCGACCCGACGCGATCGAAGAACAGCACCCAGAACGCGATCCACGCGAGGTCGTTCGCCACCATCATCGCGACCTGCGTCCAGAACGCGCTGCGGTTGGCCCACGCCTCCGCCAGCGCCCCGCGCGACGTCGCCAGCAGCGCCCTCATCCGCCGGCCGCCTGCAGCCGCCGTTCGCCGCGCGTGTAGACGCGCACCGCCACGAGCCACAGCACCGCGAGCCATCCGGCCTGCACGAGCAGGAGGTACGGCTCCACGTGCCCGGAGGCGAGCCGCGCGGGGGCGTACGCCATCGCCATGAACGGCAGCGCCCGCGCCACCGCCGACAGCGCCGACGGCAGCACCTCCAGCGGGATCAGCATGCCACCGACCAGGAACACGAACTTCTGGTACAGGAACCACGACGACCGCGTGTCCCGCAGCCAGAACCCCGCGCCGGCGAACGCGTGCATGGCCACGAGGTTGCACGCCACCGCCAGCACCAGCGACGGCACCGTGAGCAGCAGCGCGGGTACCGACGGCGGGGCGCCGCCGACCGCCAGCGCGAGCGCGAGCCCCACGACGACGCAGGCTCCCAGCCGCGGCGTCGCGCGGCCGAGCTCGGTCGCCACGCGCACCGTCAGCGGCGGCACGGGCCGCAGCATCTCGGTCGCGACGGTGCCGTCGTTGATGGCGAACCCGAGGTCCTCGATGAGCCGCGCGTTGATGGGCATGGTGGCGGCCTCGGTGGTGGCGACGTACCACGTCAGCGCGACCGCCGAGTAGCCCGCGACGGAGCCGCCGTTGGCCGCCGCGGCGGCGTCCCAGACGGCTGCGAGCGCGAAGGTGACGATCGCGTAGAAGCCGACGCTGACGAGCATCTGCCCGCGCTCCGCGAGGCCACGCCGCGTCGCGATGTCGAACGTCACCGCCGCCGCCCGCGCGCTCATCGGCGCGGCGCCGCGTAGATCTCGGCGATGACCTGCTCCAGCGGCGGGTCGGTCACCGACAGGTCCACCACGGGGTACGTGTCCAGCAGCGCGTCGACGAGCGCGCGCACCGGCAGCCGCGCGGTGTCGACGGTGAGCTTCAACGTCGTCGGCGTCTGCTCCGTCACGGTCACGCCGTCCAGCGCGGCCGGCGGGACGGGGTGCCCGAGTGTCACCTCGACGAGCTTGGTGGCGAGCAGCGTACGGCGCACGGTCGCGACCTCGTCGTCGTAGATGACGGCGCCGTGGTTGATGACGATGACGCGCCGCGCGACGTGTTCGATGTCGGCGACGTCGTGCGACGTGAGGAAGATCGTCGTGCGGCGGTCCTCGTTGAGGCGGACGAGCAGCTCGCGCAGCGCGGACTTGCCGAGCAGGTCGAGCCCGATGGTCGGCTCGTCGAGGAACAGGATCTCCGGCTCGTGCAGCAGGCACGCCGCCAGCTCGCAGCGCATCCGCTGGCCGAGCGAGAGCCCGCGCACGGGCGAGTCGAACAGGTCGCTCGCGTCGAGCAGCTCCCCGAGCTCGGCGGTCCGCGCCGACAGCGCCGCGCCGTCGAGCCCGAAGATCGCCCCGAGCATCCGGAACGACTGTCGCGGCGTCAGCTCGGCCCACAGCTGCGACCGCTGCCCGAACAGCGTCCCGATCCGCCGCGTCAGCGCGCGGCGCTCCTCCCACGGCACCATCCCGAGGACGCGGGCGGTGCCGCTGGTGGGGTGCAGGATGCCGGTCAGCATCTTGATCGACGTGGACTTCCCCGCGCCGTTCGGGCCGATGTACGCCACCCGCTCGCCCGGCGCGACGTCGAACGAGATCGTGTCCACGGCCTCGACGACCTTGCGGCTCCTGCCGCGGCCGGACACGAACTCCCGCCGCAGTGCCTCGACCGTGATCGCCATGCCGCATGCTCCCGTACGTCGTGCGCGACGCGCGCGCGGTTTACCGTACGGTCGGCCGATGGCCTCCGCGTTCCGCCGCCACGGCGACAGCCTCGTCGCCCGGCTGCAGCGCCACGAGGTCGAGGTGCTGCGCGGCCTGGTCCGCGACGTGCAGCGGCTCGTCGCCGACGACGCGCCGGACAACCCGATGACGGCACGGCTGTTCCCCGACCCGTCGTTCGACCCGGTCGCGGCGGAGGAGCTGCGCGGGCTCATCCAGGACGACCTCCGCGAGGGCAAGCGCGCCGCCGCGAAGACGCTGCTCGAGTCGCTGCCCGACGACGGCAAGGTCGCGCTCGACGCCGAGACCGCGGAGTCGTGGCTGACCGCGCTCAACGACGTCCGCCTCGCGCTCGGCACCGCGCTCGGCGTGACGGAGGAGTCGTACGGCGACGAGGACGACCCCACGCTCGACGTCTACCACTGGCTGTCGTTCCTCCAGGAGACGCTGGTGGAAGCGCTAAGTCGTGGGCTCGGGGACAGGTAGCTCCAGGCGCGGGCCGGCCAGGTAGATCTCGTTCGCGGCCGCCGTCGTCCAGGTCTGCAGCAGCGCCGCCGCCGCGATCGCGCCCGCGACCCCGGCCACCCCGCCGAACGACCCCGCCGCCGTCACCGCGGGCTCGACGACGGTGATGAGCAGCAGCGGCCCGTACGCCTGCCGCGCGATCCGCACCGAGTGCGCGGTCGCGACGAGCACGCGCGTCTCGCCCTCCAGCGCGACCCGCTGCGGCGCCACCGCGATGAACGTGAGGAACAGCGCGCTGACCGGCAGCGCGGTCAGGAGGAGGACGTTCTCGCTGTAGTCGGCGACCTTGCCGCCGGACAGCGCGATGACGGTGAGGATCGCGGCGAACTGCGCGAGCAGGATCAGCCCCGTCAGCCGCAACGCCGTGCGCGCCAGCGCGAACGCGTTGCGCAGCGCCACGACCGGGCTCCTGTCCGCGTCGGTCAGCGGCGGTCCAGGCTGCTTCGGCCCCAGGACGCGCCGTCCCGACTCGTCGACCTGCGGCGGCGCCGGCACCGGGACGGGCCGGTGGGCGCCGAGCAGCCTGATCAGCGCGAGCACCACGATCACCTGCAGGACGAACGTCGCGACGACCAGCAGGACGTTCGGGACGGCCTCGGCGAGCGCGACCGGCGTGTAGCTCAGCAGCGACAGCGCGAGTGCCCGCCACCCCGCCGCGCGCACGGCGGCGAACCCGTCGCGGAAGGCGGTCACCAGCACGCGCGCCACCCTATGCGGCCACGGCAGGGCGCGGCGCGCTCGGGCGCCCGCCGCGCCCTCCGCGCAACCGGGTTGCGCCCCGTGCGGCGAAAAAGCGCAAAACGCACCCCGAAGGGGGCCGAGCATCGGCGGAGCGGGGGTTGTTAGCCTGCGACGCATGCTGACGCTGGACCGCGCGACGTACGACGCGATCGTCGCGCACGCCCGCGCCGACCACCCCGACGAGGCGTGCGGGCTCGTCGCGATGAAGGACGGCCGCCCCACGCGCGTCATCCCGATGACCAACGTCGAGCGGTCGCCGACCTTCTACGTCATGGACAGCGGCGAGCTGTTCCGCGCGTTCCGCGACATGCGCGACAACGGCGAGGACGACGAGGAGTTCGTCATCTACCACTCGCACACCGCGACCGAGGCGTACCCGTCGCGAACCGACATCTCCATCGCGGCGTACCCGGACGCGCACTACGTCCTCGTCTCGACGCGCGACCCGGAGAGCGTCGAGCTGCGGTCGTTCCGGATCGTCGAGGGCGTCGTGACCGAGGAAGGCGTGACGTACGCATGAGCGGTGGCGTGATCGTCATCCAGGAGGCGTTCGGCGTCACCGAGCACATCGAGGACGTCGTACGCCGCTTCGAGGCCGAGGGGTACGCGGCCTGCGCGCCCGACCTGTACCACGGCACGACGTTCGGCTACGACGACGGCTGGAACACCATCAGGCCGGTCATGGACGCGCTGACCGGCGACGGCATCCTCGCCGACGTCGACGCCGCCATCGCTGCGCTCGGCGAACGCGGCGTGCCGAAGTCACGAGTCGCGATCGTCGGCTTCTGCATGGGCGGCACGGTCGCGCTCTGGGCCGGCGCGATGCGCGAGCTCGGCGCGGCGGTGTCGTTCTACGGCGGCGGGGTCACGACGTCGCGCTGGCCCGGCGTGCCGCCGCTCGTGGAGGTCGCGCCGGGGCTGCGTACGCCGTGGCTCGGCCTCTACGGCGACAAGGACAAGGGCATCCCCGTGGAGCAGGTGGAGGCGCTGCGCGCGGCGGCCGCGCTGGCGCCCGTACCCACCAGGATCGAGCGCTTCGCGGGTGCCGGGCACGCGTTCTTCAACGACGCGCGGAAGGCGTCGTACGACGCGACGGCAGCCGAGGCCGCGTGGCCGATGGTGCTGTCGTGGCTGCGCATGAACCTGCCGACATAGGGTTGCGCCATGAGCGTCCAGGTACGGATCCCGACGATCCTGCGCAAGTACACCGACGGGGAGAAGCAGGTCGAGGGGAGCGGCGGCACGCTGGCCGAGCTGTTCGCCGACCTCGACGCGCGGCACCCAGGGCTGCGCGGTGGTCTCGTCGACGCCGAGGGCGGGCTGCACCGCTTCGTCAACGTCTACGTCAACGACGAGGACGTACGGTTCCTCGGTGCCGCCGACACGCCGCTGTCCGACGGTGACGTCGTGACGATCCTCCCGGCGGTGGCCGGCGGCAGATGAGGTACGACTCTCTGCTGGACTCGCTGGGGCGCACGCCTCTCGTGGGCCTGCCGCGCCTCTCGCCGTCAGCGGACGTACGTCTCTGGGCGAAGATGGAGCAGTACGAGCCGACCGGGTCGATCAAGGACCGTGCGGCGTTCTCGATGATCGCCGCCGCCGAGGCCGAGGGCCGGCTGAAGCCCGGCTGCACGATCCTCGAGCCCACCTCGGGCAACACCGGCATCTCCCTCGCCATGGTCGCCAAGCTGCGCGGCTACTCGATCGTCTGCGTCATGCCGGAGAACACCTCCGTCGAACGCCGCCAGCTCCTCGAGATGTTCGGCGCGAGCATCGTCACGACGCCGGCCGCGGGCGGCTCCAACGCCGCCGTCGCGCACGCCAAGCAGATGGCCGCGGAGAACCCCGAGTACGTCTTCCTCTACCAGTACGGCAACCCCGCCAACGCCCAGGCGCACTACGACACGACCGGCCCCGAGATCCTCGAAGACCTGCCGGAGATCACGCACTTCGTCGCGGGCCTCGGCACCACGGGCACCCTCATGGGCACGGGTCGCTTCCTCAAGGAGCACGTGCCCGGCATCCGCATCGTCGCCGCCGAGCCGCGCTACGGCGACCTCGTGTACGGCCTGCGCAACATCGACGAGGGGTTCGTCCCCGAGCTGTACGACGCGGACGTACTCGACACGCGCTTCTCCGTCGACTCGTACGACGCGCTGCGCCGTACCCGCGACCTCGTCGAGCAGGAGGGCATCTTCGCGGGCATCTCGACCGGCGCCGTCCTGCACGCCGCGCTCGGCCAGGCCGCCAAGGCGGTCAAGGCGGGGGAGCGGGCGGACATCGCGTTCGTCATCGCCGACGGCGGCTGGAAGTACCTCTCGACCGGCGCGTACGGCGGCACCCTGGAGGACGCCGCCGAACGCCTCGAGGGCCAGCTCTGGGCGTAGCCGGTCTGTCCCGGTCGGGTAACGGTCCGGCCGAGTCGCTCGCTCCCGCCCTGCCGTACCGCCACCCTGTGCGAGGGAGGGGACATGAGGGGATACGCCGCTGCCGCGCTCGCCGTCGTGCTGCTCGTCCCCGCCTGCACGCGGGAGGAGCCGCGGTACGGCGCTGACGCACGTGACAGCAGGCCTGGTCCGCTCTCGTCCGTCGTGGACGAGTGCCGGGAGAAGAACCCTCAGCCCGTCGCCGACCCCGTCGCGGTCCTCGCCGCGCCCGGCGTCTGGATCCGCGCCGACATGGTCATCGACAGGAAGAAGGGCGCGCCCGTCGAGGTGACGCAGGGCCGGTACGACGTCCTCGGCGGCGACCGCCCGATGCTCGACGCGCTGCCCGACCAGGTCGGGTACGTACGCATGGCCGGCACCGTGGCCGACTCCATCCAGAGGGCTCGCCGGCTCGGCGCCGACGTGATCCTCAAGACGGGTCTCGACGGCGACGCGCGCACGGTGTCGTTCGCGATCGCGTCGCTGGGCGGCGGGGGCGTCTTCCTCGGAGACTGCGCGCAGGCGAAGCTCGGCGGGCCGGCGCACCGCGCGGTCCCGGCCCTGGGACGCGGCCTGTCGCTGATCGTCGGCCAGCCCGCCGAGGAGGTACGCCGGATCGGAGGACTGGGCGGACAGGCCGTCGACTTCCTGCTCTCGGACGGGCACACCCGCACCATCGACGAGCGGACGCCCGGTGAGCTGATGGCGCCGTACCGCCCGGTCTGGGTCAGCGTCAGGGGGAACGCCGCCTGGGACGGCGCCGAGCGGATCTGCCTGGCGGTCGAGCTCGGCCGTTCCGGGTGCGTGCACCTCGCCGGCGCGCGGACCAGCGCCGCGCGGGTGCGCGGCTTCTACGCCCTGCGTGGCGTCACGGAGGTGTGGGTGCACGAGGTGCGGTACGGGACCCGGCTGACGCGGCTGGGGACCATCGACGTGCCGCGGCTCGCGAGGGACGCGGGCTTCGACGCCGCGACGGACGGCGTGACGCTGCGCATCGACCTCGCCGCGTCGCGCACGGCGGACCCGCCGTTCACCGTGCGCGTCGCGCCTTGCCGGGTGAACGATTGTGCGGTCTGAGGTCGTCGGCCTCGCGCTGCTCGCCGGCTCCTGCGGCGTCGGCGAGCTGGACGACATCACCGTCTCGGCCGAAGGCCCGCTTCCCGTCGCGACGCTGGCCCACTGCGAGCGCGACGGCCCCAAGGAGCCACCCTCGCCGTACGAGGGGTGGGACCTGTTGCTCCCGAGCGTGTGGCTCAGGGTCGACGCCATCGACGCGGACGGCGCACGGATACGCGAGCGCAAGTCGTTCCCCGGGACCTATGTCGTCGTCGGCGGCGACCCGGAGGTCGTGGCGCGCTTCACCCCGGCACCGAGGAAGGTCCGGCTCGACGGCTACGCCGCCAAGGCGGCGGAGGCGATGCTGCGCGCCGGTGCCTCGGTCTTCGTGCACCACGGCCCCGAGCACGTCCGGTCCACCGTCGCCTTCCGCGGGGACGAGTTCACGTTCCTCGGTGACTGCGGCTCCGACGGCGGCTCGTCGCTGCGGAGGTACCTCGGGCCCGCGGCGGGGCCGTACATGAGGTCGTTCGTCGGCTCCTCGTCGCTGCGGATCAAGCGGCTGCTCGGGTACTCGCGCGACGTCGACCCGCGGAACCTCCACCACTGGTGGAGCGGGCTCGGCGCCCACTCGCCGCCCGGTGTGCTGGCCTCGCTGCGGACGATGACGCTCGTCGTGAAGGCGCCCGGCGTACGGCGCGGGAACGAGCTCCTCTGCTTCTGGATCCCGTTGGGAGGCTCGGGCTGCACGACCGTGCGGGACCCGAAGCCCACGACGCTGTACGTCGATCCTGGACGCACCGAGTTCGACGTCGTGATGCGCACGCCGGGGAGTCCGATGAAGCAGCAGCGGGGGACGCTCGACCTGTGGTGGGCGGCTCGCCGCGGCGGCGTCAAGCTCAGCGACCCGCGCCCCATGCGGCTGACGGTGACGCTGTCGGCGGACCCGAAGTCGCCGTACAAGGTCGAGACGGCGGTCATGACGCCCGTGTCGTAACGCTTCGCCGGTCTCGCGGGCCGAACCCGGCATGTCGCGCGGCCGGACCTGGCGGCACCTGACGCTGGGCACGGGACGTGCGGGGATACACCTACGACTGCCTCGGCCCGGTCTCCAGCAACGCCAGGTACGTCCGCCTGAGCGGCACGGTGAACTCGGTGAGCGAGGTCTCCCTGTTCTGATGTGCGGAACGTCACTGCGACGGGTGAGCGCAGGCCGTTCATACTGACGAGCGATGAACGACCTCCCCATCGGCATCTTCGACAGCGGCGTCGGAGGCCTCACCGTGGCCCGCGCGGTGCTCGACCAGCTGCCGCACGAGCCCGTCGTCTACGTCGGCGACACGGCGCGCGGACCGTACGGCCCGCTGCCCCTCGCCGACGTCCGCCGCAACGCGCTCGACGTCATGGACCACCTCGTGGAGTCGTACGGCGTCAAGCTGCTCGTCATCGCCTGCAACAGCGCTTCCGCCGCCTGCCTGCGCGACGCCCGCGAGCGCTACGACGTGCCCGTCGTGGAGGTCGTGCTGCCCGCCGTACGCCGCGCCGTCGCCGCCACCCGCAACGGCCGCGTCGGCGTCATCGGCACCCGCGCGACGATCGAGAGCCAGGCGTACGACGACGCATTCGCCGCGGCGCCGGAGATCGAGCTGACGACGCGGGCCTGCCCGCGGTTCGTGGAGTTCGTGGAGCGGGGCGAGACGTGGTCGCCGGAGCTGCTGGAGGTCGCCGAGGAGTACCTCACGCCGCTCGTCACCGCCGGGGTGGACACCGTCGTCCTCGGCTGCACGCACTACCCGCTGCTGACCGGCGTCATCTCGTACGTCCTCGGCGACGAGGTGTCGCTCGTGAGCAGCGCGGAGGAGACGGCGAAGGACGTGTTCAAGGTGCTGGCGCGGACGGAGTCGTTCCGCGACCCGGCGGCGCCGGTGCCCGCGCACCGGTTCCTCAGCACCGGCGACCCGGTGCCGTTCGCCCAGCTCGCGCACCGCTTCCTCGGCCCCGAGATCGGCGACGTCGAAGGCGCCACGGTGGGCGCGGCGTGAAGCTCACCGTCCTCGGCTGCTCCGGCACGTTCCCCTCCGCGGAGTCGGGCTGCTCGGCATACCTCGTCGAGCACGAGGGCTTCCACCTGCTCCTCGACGCCGGCAACGGCGCCGTCGGCGCGCTGCAGCGGCACATCGGGCTCTTCGATCTCGACGCGGTGCTGCTCAGCCACCTGCACGCCGACCACTGCGTCGACCTCGTGGCGTACTCCTACGCCCGCCGCTACCACCCGGAGCCGCAGCCGCGGCTGCTCGTCCACGGCCCGCGCGGCACCGCCGAGCGCCTCTCGCAGGTCTTCGACAAGCCGCCGCCGGACGGGCTGCACGACGTCTACGACTTCCGTACGACGTCGCCTGGACGGACGTCGATCGGCCCGTTCGAGATCACGCTGACGCCGACCGCGCACCCCGTCGAGTGCTACGCGATCCGGGTCGCGGCGGGCGGGAGGTCGTTCACCTACTCCGCCGACACCGGGCCGTGCGCCGACGTCGCGGACGCGGCAGCGGGGAGCGACGTGTTCCTCTGCGAGGCGACGTGGCTCGACGACTCGCCGCGCGCCCCCAACCTGCACCTCACCGCCACCGAGGCGGGCGAGCACGCCGCCCGCGCCGACGTCGGGCGGCTCGCGCTGATCCACACCACGTCGTACCTCGACCAGGACGCGTACGTCGAGCAGGCCGCCAAGGCGTACGCCGGCCCCATCGACCGCGCCCATCCGGGCCTCACCTACGACTTCGGGTAGGCAGGTGCGGGCCAGGTGCTGCCGAAGAGATCACCTGTGCGCCGACTCGCCCTGACCCTCTTCGCGTCCGCCCTCGCTCTCGCCGGCCTGCCCGGCGCCCAGAGTTTGCCCGTGACGCCCGGCTTCGCCTCGCCGAACGTCGAGTTCGTCGCGAACGTCCCGCTGCACGTCGACAGCGCCGGCGCGCGGATCGTCGGCAAGTACCTCTACGCCTCCGACTCGCGGACGCTGACGATCTACGACATCTCCAACCCCGAGCTGCCCGTGCCGCTCGGCGCGACGGCGGTGCCGCAGGTGCCGTACTTCGCGCAGGAGGACCTCGAGACCAACGGCAAGATCCTCGTCCTCGGCCAGGGCCGCGACACCGGCAACGCGACGGACATGCTGTACGTGTTCGACGTCAGCAACAAGGCGACGCCGACGCTGCTGACGGCGTTCCGCGGCGCGTCGTCGCACACGCTGACGTGCGTGCTCGACTGCAAGTACCTGTACAACTCGAACGGCCAGATCGTCGACCTGCGCGAGCCCGGCACGCCCAAGGTCGTGGGGGACTGGCGCGGCAGCCGCAAGTTCACGAACAGCGCGCACGACCTCACCGAGATCACGCCAGGGCTCGTCATGGCGTCGTCGAACCCGCTGGTCTACCTCGACGCGCGCCGCAATCCGCGGAAGCCGTCCGTCATCGCCGTCGGCACGCCGAAGGACAAGCGCTACGTCCACGGCAACCTCTGGCCCAACCGCGGCACCGACCGTTTCCTCCTTGTCGGCGGCGAGACCGGCGGCGGCAACTGCGCCGACAAGGACGCCGGCGCGTTCATGACGTGGGACATGAAGGACTGGGCAAAGAAGAAGTCGTTCCGGATGGTCGACGAGTACCGGCCCAAGGACTCGGTGAACCCGTCCGAGGGCGGCGCGCCTGTGGCGACGTACTGCACGCACTGGTTCACCACCCGGCCCGGCTATCGCAACGGCGGTGTCGTCGCGATGGGCTGGTACGAGCGCGGCACCCGTTTCCTGAAGGTCTCCTCGAAGGGGCAGATCAGCGAGGTCGGCTGGTTCCTCCCCGCGGGCACGTCGGCGTCGGCGGCGTACTGGGTCACCAAGGACCTCGTGTACGTCTTCGACTACCAGCGCGGGCTCGACATCATCCGGTTGCACGACAAGCCGGTGCGGACGCCGTTCCCCGCGGGCCGCGGCCTGCCGCCGACCAAGGCGCCGCTGTTCAAGGCCGTCATGCGCCCGTCGTTCCAGGGGATCTGCCCGACCCCCGTGTAGCCAGCGCCCCCGGGGGCGTGCCGTTCTCTGAAGATCACGACGCGTGAGACCGGCTGGTCGTCTGCAAGGAACGAGCTCCGGGAAGCTCCGGAAGATCGCGCGTGCCGCCGCGCGTCGGCTCGTGATCTTGGCAATGTTCCGGTCTGCCGGGTGACCCGAACATTGCCAAGATCACGAGGTACGGCGGCCGCTCCGCGCCGCCCCCGCTCGCGTGGGTAGGCTCGCCCGCGTGACCCGACCCGATGGCCGTAAGCCCGACGAGCTCCGCCCCGTGACGATCACCCGCGGCTGGCTCGACCACGCGGAGGGGTCGGTGCTCGTGGAGTTCGGCGCGACCCGCGTCCTCTGCGCCGCCAGCCTCACCGAGGGCGTCCCGCGCTGGCGCAAGGGGTCCGGTCTCGGCTGGGTGACCTGCGAGTACGCCATGCTGCCGCGCGCCACCCACAGCCGTTCCGACCGCGAGTCGGTCAAGGGCAGGCTCGGCGGTCGTACGCACGAGATCAGCCGGCTCATCGGGCGTTCGCTGCGGGCCTGCATCGACCTCAAGGCCCTCGGCGAGAACTCCATCGTCCTCGACTGCGACGTCCTCCAGGCCGACGGCGGCACCAGGACCGCCGCGATCACCGGGGCGTACGTCGCCCTGCGCGACGCCGTCCGCACCCTCGCCAAGGACTCGGCGATCACGACGTCGGTCTCGGCGATCAGCGTCGGCGTCATCAAGGGCGAGGCGCGGCTCGACCTCTGCTACGAGGAGGACGTCAACGCCGACGTCGACATGAACGTCGTCGTCACCGGCAACGGCGGCATCGTCGAGGTGCAGGGGACCGGCGAGAAGACGACGTTCGACCGGGCGATGCTCGACTCGCTGCTCGACCTCGCGATCGGCGGCTGCGACGAGCTGGCGCTGCTCCAGGAGACCGCGCTCCAGGCGCCGCTGCGCACGGGCGGGACGACGGGGACGTTCCGGGGGTGAGCCCGGCACGTCGCGTGGTGCTGGCGACCCGCAACGCGGGCAAGGTCGTCGAGCTGCGCCGCATCCTGACCGACGTGTCACTGGTCGGCCTGGAGGCGTACCCGGACATGCCGGAGGTCGAGGAGACAGGCGACACGTTCGCGGAGAACGCCCTGCTCAAGGCCCGCGCCGTCGCGGCATTCACCGGCGAGGCCGCCGTCGCGGACGACTCGGGGCTCTGCGTGGACTTCCTGGGGGGCGCCCCCGGCATCCGGTCGGCCCGGTGGGCGGGGGAGCCGAGCGACGACCGGCGCAACCTCGACCTCGTGCTCGACCAGCTCGAGGACGCGGGCGAGGGTCTGCGCGGGGCGCACTTCTTCTGCGCGGCGGCGCTCGTCGTCCCGCGCGTCGGCGAACGCGTGACCGAGGGGCGCGTCGACGGCACTCTCCTCCGGGCGCCCAGGGGCACGAACGGATTCGGCTACGACCCGATATTCGTGCCCGTCGGCGAGACGCGGACGACCGCTGAGATGACGAACGAGGAGAAGGACGCCATCAGCCACCGCGGAAAGGCGTTCCGCGCGCTGGCGCCGGTGCTCACCGCGTTGCTGAAAGTCGGGCCCTAGTCCCGATCTCTCTGGTCCTTTGTGGTCATCCCCGGCCGTAACACGATATCGGCACCGAAACTCCGGTGGAGTCGGGCCATGCGCCGATTCGCTTTCGCCATCGCCGCCCTTCTCGTGGCCGCCGTCCTGCCGGGCGAGGCCGCGTTCGCCGCGCCCAAGCCGGCGACGACGAAGGCCGCGCGACCGCTGCGCGTCGTCGCCAACAAGCTCGTCGACGACAGCGGCCGGGTCGTGCAGCTGCGCGGGGTCAACCGCAACAGCCCCGAGGTCCTGTGCATCGCCACCAACCGGACCAGCTACTTCCACGGCCCCACGGACGCCGCCAGCGTCGCGGCGATCAAGGCCTGGGGCGCCAACGTCGTCCGCCTCCCGATCAACGAGGACTGCTGGCTCGGCCGCAACGGCCTCCCCGTCTCGATGACCGCCGCCGACTACCGCGCGCAGATGACGTCGTACACGCGGCTGCTCGTCCCGGCGGGCTCAACGTCGTTCTCGACGTGCATTTCGCCGAGACCACGACGCTCGGTGTGACATCGCCGTCGTACGGCGCGGCGCCGATGCTCGACAAGGCGTACGGCGCGGAGCTGTGGCGTTCTCTCGCGACGACGTTCCGTGCCGACAAGGCAGTGCTGTTCGACCTCTACAACGAGCCGTACGGCATCACCTGGGAATGCTGGCGGGACGGCTGCGGCGACTACGCGGGAATGCAGGAGCTCGTCGACGCCGTGCGCTCGACCGGCGCGACGAACCCGCTCGTCCTCACCGGCCCGAGCTACGGCAACGAGATCAGCCGCTGGCTCACGTACAAGCCGGCCGACCCTCTGAACAACCTTGTCGCCGGCGTGCACATCTACCCGGAGAGCGGCTGCGCGACGAGGGAGTGCGTCGACGCGCGGATTCTCCCTGTGGCGGCGGCCGTGCCGGTGGTCGCGGGGGAGTTCGGGGACATGAACTGCGCCGGGCCGTTCCTCGAGGCGCTGCCGGCGTGGGCCGACCCGAACGGCATCGGCTACGTCGCGTTCACCTGGAACGTCTCCGCGGTGCCCTGCGCGGGCTACCACCTGATCACGGCGTTCGACGGCACTCCGACGCCGGCCGGAGCGGTGTTCAGGAACCACCTGCTGCGGCTCGCGGGCACGGCGAAGAAGTAGGGAGTGCGAGAGGGGGGACTCGAACCCCCACGCCCGAAGGTACCGGGACCTAAACCCGGCGCGTCTGCCAGTTCCGCCACTCTCGCGTCCGCTCATGGTCTCAGGTTTCGTTTTGTCCCGATCGGGGGATCACGTACGCGCCCGAGAGGGGGTCGTTGCCGTGCTGCCGCGCGTGAGAGTCCGCCTGGTCGACGTGCCAGTGGCTCTGTTCCGCGCGGCCGAGCAGCACACCAACGACCTGCTCCGCGAGATCGCGCTCATGGCCGCGGCCCGCCCCGACCTGGGCGACGGGCACCTGTTCACCGAGATGCTCGGCGCCGCCGACACCTACGCGCACCGCCCCGCTGCCGTACGCCACCGCATCGCCGAGTCGGTCGCGGTCGCGCAGCGCCAGGGCTGGGACGCCGTCACCGTGGACTTCGACGCCGACGCGCTCGCCGCCGACGGCGCTCTCGCGTGGGAGGAGCTGCTGCAGCGCTTCGACGCGATGAGCCGCGACGAGCAGCTGCTCACCCTCCCCGCCGAGCCCGACCTCGCGGCGTACCGCGCCTGGTACGTCCGCGAGCTGGTCGAGCAGGTACGCAGCGGGCGCGAGCCCGTCTCCTGGACCGACGCGCGCGAGCGCACGATGGCCGGCGCGGCCAGCTAGCGGATCGTTCATGGACTCCGACGCCCGCGGCCGCGAGGTCAGGCTGGTCGACGTACCGGTCGCCCTCTACCGCGAGACGCAGCAGCACACCGACTCGGTGCTCCGCGAGCTCGTGCTCATGGCGGGCTACGAGGTCTCCCACGACACCGCAGGGCCGATGCGGGGGCTGTTCCAGCGGGCCAACGACGGCTTCGCCGACCGCCTCGACCTCACCGTCCGGGCCACACCCGCCGTGGACGCCGCCCACGAGCGCGGCGACGCGTACGTCACGCTCACGCTGACGCTGCCCGAGCGCTACGCCGCCTCCGTCCAGCTCTGGGCGCGGCTCGTCGAGGAGCTCGACGCGTACTGCCAGGACGGCACGATGCTCTGCGTGCCCGCCTCCGACGAGGTCAAGGCGTTCGCCCAGTGGTGGTGCGCCGAGCTGACCCGCCAGCTGCGCACCGTTGGGGCGCCGACCCCGTGGCGGGACTACGTCGCCACGACCGGCTCGTTCGTCGCCTAGACCGAGGGTCCGTACGTCTCGAAGCCGCCGTCCACCACGAACGTCGTCGCGGTGACGTACGACGCCTGCTCGCTAGCCAGCCACGCCACGGCGTTCGCGATCTCCTCCGGCGTGCCGAGCCGCCCGATCGGCACCTGCTCGCGGACCTCGTCGCTGACCAGGCCGCCGTGGCGTTCGAGGTTGGCCTCGGTGCCGATCGCGCCCGGCGCCACCGCGACGACGCGGACGCCGCGCGGGGCGAGCTCGCGGCCCGCGCACGCGGTGAGCATGCCGACGCCCGCCTTCGCGGTGCAGTACGCCGCCGCGTCCGGCCACGGCCGGTGCTCGTGGACCGACGAGACGTTGACGACGACGCCGCGGCCGCGCTCGGCCATGTGCCGCGCGGCCTCGCGGGTGACGAGGAAGACGCCGGTGAGGTCGGTGTCGAGCTGGCGCTCCCACGACTCCAGCGTCAGGTCGAGGAACGCCATCGGCTCGTGGACGCCGGCGTTGTTGACCGCCACGTCGAGGCGGCCGAAGCGTTCGACGCAGCCCCCGACGAGGCGCCGTACGTCGGCTTCCACGGAGACGTCCCCTGGGAACGCCGCCGCCGTCCCGCCCGCCGCCTCGATCGAGCTCACGATCGGGGCGGCGTCGGAGGCGGAGAGGGCGTTGACCGCGACGGCGTAGCCGTCGGCGGCGAGGCGCTGGGCGATGGCGGCACCGATGCCGGTGCCCGCTCCGGTGACGAGGGCTACGAGGGGCTCCATGAGCCCCTGCTGCCCCCTACTTGCCGTACGTGAACGTGTACGAGACCTTGGCGTCCTTGAGGCCGGACCAGTTGCAGGACACGAGGCTGACCTTCTGGCCCTTCTTGGCCTTCTTCCACGTGATCTTCTCGGTGGCCGGGTTGACGTTGCCGGTCTCCGTGGTCTCCGCGGCGGTGAGCATCGTGCCCTTGGCGTCGAACAGGTACAGGTCCCAGTCGCCGCTGTAGGCGACCTGCGCCTTGAACAGCCCCGGCGCCGGCAGCGTGATGACGCGGGTGTGCTTGGACACGCCCTCCTCGCCGTTCCAGCAGCCGTTGTAGTCGGCCATGCCCTCCATGACGGGGAACGGCACGGGCAGCGACACGTCGTACGTCTGCTTGATCGTCTTCGGTGCGGCGTCCGCGGGGACGGCGACCAGGGCGACGGCGCCGGCGGTGACGACGGCGGCGAGCAGGCGGGCGTTCATCTGGGGTTCCCCCTAGGCGTGGGTGGGTGCTCCCGAAGGTGTTCGCCGCCGGGGCCGCCGGTCCCTGCCGGGCGCGGCGGCGCCTCCCCTGGCAGCGGCACGCCGCGTAACGCGGCCCTCGCTCCTTCGTACGGCGGCATCGGACCGTACGAGGGGAGCTCCCATGGGCACGGTGGAAGTACGCGAGCTGTCGGTGCGCACGCGACCTGGTGCGCTGCGGAGGATGGACCTGGCGATCGGCTCGGGTCAGACGGTGCTCGTCATGGGCGACGCGAGCGGCTCGACGCTGCTGCGCACGGTGGCGGGGCTGGTCGCGCCGGCGCTCGGGTCGGTGCGCGTGGACGGCGAGGACCTGACGGGGCGGGCGGCCGCCGACGTGGCGGCGTACGGCGTGCGGATCGTCACGGCGGGGTGGCGCGCGTTCGGCGGGCTGACCGTGCGGGAGAACGTCCTCGTCGGCGCCCGCGGTCACGCCGACGTGGCCGACGACGTCCTGGCGCTCGTGCCGCTGGCTCCCGGGGCCTTGGCCGGCGCTCTCGACGAGGCCGGCGAACGCCAGCTCGCCGTCGCCGTGGCCCTCGCGCGGCGGCCCCGCGTCGTGCTCGTGGACGGGCTGCGCGGCGGGTCGCCGGCGGGGCTGCACGCGGCGGGATTGCGCGGCGTGACGTCGGTCGTGGCGGAGCGCGCGTCGTTCGCCGGGCGCACCGTCGTCGTGCCGGACGGCGTCGACCCCGCGGCGTACGACCGCGTCCTCGCGGTCCGCAACGGCGTCCTGCGCGAGTGGCAGCGCCCGGCGCCGGTCGCCGACGCGTACTAGAGGAGACCCCGTCGCGCCGCCTGCAGGCCGGCCTGGAACCTCGTCTCCGCGTCGAGCGCGCGGGAGAGGTTGCCGATGCGGCGTACGACGGTCCGCAGGCCGATGCCGAGGTGGCGGGCGATGGCCTGGTCCTTGAGCCCCGCGGCCAGCAGGCGGAGCAGCGCGGCGTCGTCCTCGCTGATGCGCCAGCCTGCCTCGGCGTCGCCCGCCGCGCCCGCGTCGAGCGGGATCGCGCGCTCCCAGAGCAGGTCGAACAGGTTGATGAGGCCGGTGAGCAGCGGCGACGGGTGCAGCAGCACGCCGCGGACGCGGTCCTCGGAGTCCTCCAGCGTGACGAACGCGAGGTCGTCGTCGGCCACGACGACGCGCATCGGCGGGCGGGGGAGCAGGCGTACGGCCTCCCCCCGCAGCTGGCGGAGGTGGATGCGGTCGAGCTGGCCGTGGTCGTCGAGGGCGCTGCGCTCGTAGATGACCCGCTGGACGACGTCGCCCTGCGTCTCGAGCTCCTCGTCGTGGAGAGGGACGGGCTCCAGGCGGCGTACCTGGGTGCGGGCGAGGAGCGCGACGTCGGCCATCTTCTGGCGGACCAGCGGGGCGCCCTCGACGAGGTTGACGACGTCGTCGCGGGTCTCCGGGATGTTGCCGACGAGCTCGCGCGACAGGCGGGCGGCCGACCCGCGGAGGCGGGACAGCTCGTCGAGGCGGCGGCGGAGCTTGAGCTCCTCGCGGCTGACGACGAGGTGGAGCGCCAGGTCGGGTGGGACGGGGACGTAGAGGTCGCTGTCGTCGGCGAGAGGGGTGACGAACCCGACCGAACGGAGCCGCTCGACGGGCCCACGGAGGAGCCCGGCGGGGACGCCGACGGTGGCGGCGAGGTCGGACAGCGACTGCGGAGAGGCGGCGAGCAGGGCTCGATAGAGCCGCTCCTCGAGCGGCTCGATGCCGGCGACGTGCAACAAGAACTCCATCCCCTTCAAGGTGCAGGAGCGATGGGGAAGGGTCGCTCGGTTGACACGGCGCGGACGCGCCAGGTCGGCGTTGGACGCGGCGTGTCTGCGCCAAAGCGTTCCTGCGCCAACTATGGCGCGGTGGTGCGACGTTTTTCGGCGGCCCGCCGGCCTACTCCGGCTCGGACAGGTCGGCGACGGTGGCGCCGAGCGCGCTGAGGGTGGTCGCGGCGTCGACGGCGACCGCCACGCCGTGGGCTCCGGCGCCGAGCGTGATCTCGCCGGCGACGCGTGAGTCGGCGACCACGGGCCACGCGGTGGTGGCCCCGAACGGTGTGATGGTGCCGCGCTCGTACCCCGTGGCGGCCCGCGCGGTGCCGGCGTCGGGCAGCGAGAGCCGGCTGACGCCCAGGAGCTCGCGGAGCTTGGGCCAGGAGATCGCGCGGTCGCCGGGGACGAGGACGAACAGGTAGTCGTCGTCCGCGCGGCGGACGACGAGCGTCTTGACCACCTGCGCGGGCTCGACGCCACGCGCGGCGGCCGCCTCGGTGAGGCTGCGCACCGGGCCGTGGCGGATCACGCGGTACGGCACGCCGGCCGCGTCGAGCCCGGCGAGGGCGCGTTCCTCGGTCATGGGCGCGAGCGTACGTCGCCGGCGCGACAGTTTCCGCGAGTCCCCCGCGGGGGACGAAACGATCATGGCGATCCAGGATCCGCCGGTGCACCCGCGTTCCGACACGGACACGACGCCCGACTGGGGCGGGCTGGACGGCGTCCGGCGCGGCCGCCTCGTACGCCGCGCGCTCCTCGTCGTCTTCGGGCTGGTGCTCGCGCTCGGCGCGACCGGCTTCCTCGGCGTCCGCAAGGGCACCGCGCACGCGGCCGGCGGCGGCTACGACCTCACCGTCACCTACCCCAAGGTCACGCGGCCAGGTCATGCGGTGCCGTTCGCCGTGGAGGTACGCAAGGCCGGCGGCTTCGGCGACCAGCCGGTCACCCTGCGCGTCTCCACGCGCTACTTCGCGCTCTTCGACGAGAACGGCGTCATGCCGGCCCCCAGCAAGGAGACCGCGACGGAGACCGACCTGCTCTGGGAGTTCGACCCGCCGCCCGGCGACACGCTGCGGATCTACTTCGACACCCGTACCGGCCCCAACCGCCAGCGTGGCGAGTCCGGCCGTGTCGCTGTCATGAACGGCACCGCGCCGGCCGTCGAGCTGCGCGTCGAGACGAGGGTGATGCCCTGATGGACGTCGTGTGGCGGGCCGTCGCGATCTACGCGTTCCTCCTGCTGTTCACCCGCGCGCTGGGCAAGCGTGAGCTGGCCGAGATGTCGGCGTTCGAGCTGCTGGTCCTCGTCACGATCGGCGACCTGGTCCAGCAGGGCGTGACGCAGGAGGACTTCTCGATGACGGGGGCGATGCTCGCGGTGAGCACGTTCGGCTTCCTGGCGCTGGCGGGGTCGTACCTGGGGTTCCGCTTCCCGAGGGCCGCGCCGGTGATCGAAGGCCGTCCTGTCGTCGTGTTCCACCAGGGGAAGTGGCTGGACGAGGTGCTCCGGGTCGAGCGTCTCAACCGCGACGAGGTGCTCGAAGCCGCGCGCAGCCAGGGGATCCCCGACCTCGCGGCCGTACGCCTCGGCATCCTGGAGCCGGACGGGCGGTTCTCGTTCCTCAAGGACGACGAGGAGCAGCACGAGCCCGACGAGAAGCGGGCCGGCTGACGGCGTACCGGACTGCCGGGTGACCGCGCGTGACCGTTCACGGTCGCGGAACGGCCCCCCGCACGATCGGGGTGCGATCTGCGCTTTTTCCCCGCACGACCCGCAACCGGGTTGCGGACGTGACCTCCGGTGCCGTCACCGCGGGTGATCGCGGGCGGCGTTCGCCACGCCCTGCTAGGACACTTCCCAGTCGCCGTCGCTCGTGGCGTTGTCGAACACGCCCGTGCCCACGTCGTCCGGTCCGAGCGTCGCGAGCACCGGCTCGACGACGTCGACGGCGGCGGTCATGCCGTAGTGCAGGGCGCCGGCGCGGGCGACCTTCGGCAGCGACTTGAGCGGAACGCTCCAGATCAGCTTGGTGCCCTTGATCGTGAGCTTCGGCTCGAGGAAGAGCGTGTCGCCGCCGGTCGTCCCCGCGGGGCCGCCGCAGCCGAGCGACATGTCCGACGTCGTCAACGCCGCGTCGGCCGCGGCGGGCGCGTACGTGAACGTCATCG